>NZ_JBHVHF010000033.1:0-41854 GCF_042800315.1 Streptomyces sp. NPDC057638 | reverse complement strand
ACATGGATCCGCGCCCCCATCCCAGGGCCATGAGGGCTCCGCCCGTGGGACTACTGGTCCCGGTACATCTCCGCGACCAGGAACGCCAGGTCGAGCGACTGGCTGCGGTTGAGCCGGGGGTCACAGGCGGTCTCGTACCGCTGGTGGAGATCGTCGACGAAGATCTCGTCGCCGCCGCCGACACACTCGGTGACATCGTCGCCGGTCAGCTCGACATGGATGCCGCCCGGGTGGGTGCCGAGGGCCTTGTGGACCTCGAAGAAGCCCTTGACCTCGTCGAGTACGTCGTCGAAGCGCCGGGTCTTGTGGCCGGAGGCCGCCTCGAAGGTGTTGCCGTGCATCGGGTCGGTGACCCAGGCCACGGTGGCACCGGAGGCGGTGACCTTCTCCACCAGCTGGGGGAGCTTGTCGCGGATCTTGTCCGCGCCCATCCGGACGATGAAGGTCAGCCGGCCGGGCTCACGGTCCGGGTCCAGCCGGTCGATGTAGGTCAGCGCCTCGTCGACGGTGGTCGTCGGGCCGAGCTTGATCCCGATCGGGTTGCGGATCCGGGAGGCGAACTCGATATGGGCCCCGTCGAGCTGCCGGGTGCGCTCACCGATCCAGACCATATGGCCGGAGACGTCGTAGAGGTGGCCGGTGCGGGAGTCGATCCGGGTCAGGGCCGACTCGTAGTCCAGCAGCAGCGCCTCGTGGGAGGCGAAGAACTCGACCGTACGGAACTCCGCCGGGTCGGTGCCGCACGCCTCCATGAAGTTGAGCGCGTTGTCGATCTCCCGGGCGAGCTGCTCGTAGCGCTGGCCGGAGGGGGAGGACTTCACGAAGTCCTGGTTCCAGGCGTGCACCTGGCGCAGGTCGGCGTAGCCACCGGTGGTGAAGGCGCGGACCAGGTTCAGCGTGGCGGCGGAGGCGTGGTACATCCGCTTCAGCCGCTGCGGGTCCGGAACCCGCTCCGCCTCGGTGAACGCGAAGCCGTTGACCGAGTCACCCCGGTAGGTCGGCAGGGTCACCCCGTCGCGGGTCTCGGTGGGCTTGGAGCGCGGCTTGGAGTACTGACCGGCGATCCGGCCGACCTTGACCACCGGCACGGAGGCCGCGTAGGTGAGGACGGCGCCCATCTGGAGCAGCGTCTTCAGCTTGGCCCGGATGTCGTCGGCGCCGACCGCGGCGAACGACTCCGCGCAGTCACCGCCCTGGAGCAGGAACGCCTCGCCCCGGGCGACCGCGGCCATACGGGCGCGCAGCTGGTCGCACTCACCGGCGAAGACGAGCGGCGGATAGCTTTCGAGCTCGGCGATCACATCGCGCACGGCCTCGGCATCCGGGTACTCGGGCTGCTGCGCTGCAGGCAGGTCTCGCCAGGTGTTGCCACCCAAGGTGGTCTTAGCGTTCAGGGTCACAGCGACCAGGGTACGGGGTCGGGGTGGACACACCTTCGACCGCCCAGAAAGTGAGACACACGGTCCAGACCCATGTCTCGCCGCGAACGGAGTGTTGTATGGTTCGCGCCATGTTCGCGCAACTCAACCAGAACTGGTGGTGGACCGCTCATCCGGCGGCCCACTGACTGCGCGTATCCACACTCGCGAAGGCCGCCCGAGGGGCGGCCTTCTCTCGTTCTCCGGAACGACGGCCGTTCCTCCCGCTCTCCGCCTCGGACCCGGAAGGAACCGCCCTGATGCCCCACGTACCGCAGCACGTCAGCCCGGAGCCGGTGAACTCGACCCCCACCGGTCGGGAGCCGGTCACGACAGACTCCGGCCCGGAATCGGAACCTGCCGCTACCCATCCCGGCCCGGCGACGCCCGCCACCGAGGGCGCCGGCCTGATCGCCGGGCTGCTCGCCGGTGACCGCCCCTTCGCCCTGCTCCACCGCCGTACCCCCGGCCACACCCCGGACACCGTCGAGGTGCTCACCGGGTCCGTGCACGAGGTCTCCACCCTCGCCGAGCTGCCCGTCGGTGACCGTCCCGCGCTCGCGCTCGTCCCCTTCCGCCAGATCCGTGAGCGCGGCTTCGCCGTCCGTGACGACGGCACCCCGCTGAGCGTGCTCGTCGCCGACGAGACGGCGGTGCTGCCGCTCGCCGAGGCCCTCGACCTCCTCCCCCGCCAGGACATCCGGGTCGCCGACGGCGGCTTCGACGTCCCGGACGAGGAGTACGAGGAGATCGTGCGCCGGGTGGTCCGGGACGAGATCGGCCAGGGCGAGGGCGCCAACTTCGTCGTCCGCCGCACCTACACCGGCACGATCCCCGGCTTCGGCCGATCCGACGCGCTGGCGCTGTTCCGGCGGCTGCTGGCGGGCGAGCGGGGCGCGTACTGGACCTTCGTCGTCCACACGGGCGCGCGCACCCTGGTCGGGGCCAGCCCCGAGGCCCATGTGCGGATGAGCGGCGGCACCGTCGTGATGAACCCGATCAGCGGCACCTACCGCTATCCCGCCCAGGGCCCGGACGCCGAGTCGCTGCTGCGGTTCCTCGCCGACCCCAAGGAGCGGGACGAGCTGTCCATGGTCGTGGACGAGGAGCTGAAGATGATGTGCGCGGTCGGCGACCGGGGCGGGGTGGTCGTCGGCCCCCGGCTCAAGGAGATGGCCCATCTCGCGCACACCGAGTACGAGCTGCGCGGGCGCTCCACCCTCGATGTCCGCGAGGTGCTGCGGGAGACGATGTTCGCGGCGACCGTCACCGGCTCCCCCGTCGAGAACGCCTGCCGGGTGATCCAGCGGTACGAGCGGGGCGGGCGCGGCTACTACGCCGGGGCCCTCGCCCTGCTCGGCCGGGACGCCAGCGGGGCCCAGACCCTGGACTCGCCCATCCTGATCAGGACCGCCGACATCGACCCGGACGGCGGGCTGCGGGTGCCCGTCGGGGCGACGCTGGTGCGGGACTCCGACCCGGCGAGCGAGGTGGCCGAGACCCACGCCAAGGCGGCCGGGGTGCTCAGCGCGCTCGGGGTGCGCCCCGGGCGGCCCGCGCGGGAGGACACCGCCCGGCCCCGGCTGGGCGACGACCCCCGGGTGCGGGCCGCGCTCGACGCCCGGCGGGGCTCGCTGGCGCCGTTCTGGCTGCGGATGCGGGAGACGGCCGTACCGACCGGCGCCCACGCCCTCGTGGTGGACGGCGAGGACACCTTCACGGCGATGCTGGCCCATCTGCTGCGCTCCACCGGACTGACGGTGAGCGTGGTGCGGCATGACGCGCCGGGGCTGGCCGAACGGGCGCTGGGTCATCAGGGGCCGGTGGTGCTCGGGCCGGGGCCCGGCGATCCCCGCGATCTCGCGGACCCCAAGATGCGGGTGCTGCGGAAGCTGACGACCGCGCTGCTGCGGGGACGGCGGCACGGAGTGCTGGGGGTCTGCCTCGGGCACGAGCTGCTCGCGGCGGAGCTCGGTCTTGAGCTAGTGCGCAAGGAGAAGCCGTGCCAGGGGACACAGGAGCGGATCGATCTCTTCGGGCGGTCTGAGACGGTCGGCTTCTACAACAGCTTCAGCGCGCGGTGCGACGACGCGACGGGGCGGGAGCTGGCGGCCCATGGCATCGAGGTGGCGCGGGCCCGGCCGTCCGGGGAGGTCCACGCCCTGCACGGGCCGGGCTTCGCGTCGGTCCAGTTCCATCCGGAGTCGGTGCTGACGCTCGACGGACCCGCGATCGTCGCCTCCCTCCTGCCGCACCTCCAGCCCGCGCCGCTGTAGGCCACCGGCCGCGTACCACGGGGGGCCGCTGTAGGCCACCGGCCCCGTGGTACGCCGGTGCCGCGGCCGACGGCGGTCCGGGCCCTGGGGGACAGGGCCCGGGCCGCCGGGGCGGGCGGTCAGCGGCGTACCACGGGCGGGAAGGGCGGTCGGCGGATCAGCCGAAGAAGACGCCGACCTCGTCGTAGAGGGAGGGGTCCACGGTCTTGAGGCGGGCCGTCGCCTCGGCGATCGGCACCCGGACGATATCCGTCCCCTGGAGGGAGACCATCATCCCGAACGCCCCCTCCCGTACCGCGTCGATCGCGTGCAGTCCGAACCGCGTCGCCAGCCAGCGGTCGAACGCCGTCGGGGTGCCGCCGCGCTGCACATGCCCGAGTACCGTCGTCCGCGCCTCCTTGCCGGTGCGGCGCTCGATCTCCTTCGCCAGCCACTCCCCGACCCCGGAGAGCCGCACATGGCCGAAGGAGTCGAGCGAACCGTCCTTGAGTACGGCGTCGCCGTCCTGGGGCATCGCGCCCTCGGCGACGACGACGATCGGCGCGTAGGTGGCCTTGAAGCGCGAGGTCACCCAGGCGCAGACCTGGTCGAGGTCGAAGCGCTGCTCGGGGATGAGGATCACGTTGGCGCCGCCGGCGAGGCCCGAGTGCAGGGCGATCCAGCCCGCGTGGCGGCCCATGACCTCCACCACCAGGACCCTCATATGGGACTCGGCGGTGGTGTGGAGCCGGTCGATGGCCTCGGTGGCGATGGAGACGGCGGTGTCGAAACCGAAGGTGTAGTCGGTGGCGGAGAGGTCGTTGTCGATGGTCTTGGGGACACCGACACAGCGCACCCCGTACTCGTCGTGGAGCCGGGCGGCGACACCGAGGGTGTCCTCGCCGCCGATCGCGATCAGGGCGTCGACCTCGGCCTTGGCGAGATTGTCCTTGACCCGGCGGATGCCGTCGTCCGCCGTGAGGGGGTTGGTGCGCGAGGAGCCGAGGATGGTGCCGCCGCGGGGCAGGATGCCACGGACGGCGGGGATGTCGAGCGGGATCGTGTCGCCTTCGAGGGGGCCGCGCCAGCCGTCGCGGTATCCCACGAACTCATACGAGTACTCCTGGACGCCCTTGCGGACGACGGCGCGGATGACCGCGTTGAGGCCGGGGCAGTCGCCGCCACCGGTCAGAACTCCGACGCGCATGGATCCTTCCCTTCGCCTGAATCCTTCGCCTGATGGGCCCCGGGACACGCCCTGCGGCTCGGTGGCCCCAGGGGGGCGCGCCAGATGACCCTGGCCTCACGCTAATGGTGATCCAGGTCACTTCAGGATGCCCGGGAAGGTCAATTCCCGTACGAGAAAAGTCCGTTGGGGTTCACGCGGCGAGGGAATTCCACCCATACGAGGGATGTGGGCGTCACCACGGGGGTGACGGTGATGACATGGCGTACGCCGAAGGGGTGTGCCCGTCCGAGACGCACGGGGAGGAACGCCAACGGGCCGGGCGGGGGTCGGCGGCCAGGGCGGCGCCGAAGAACGCTCACAAACGCCGACAAACGCTGCTGAGCGCCGACAAACACTGCCGAGCGCTGACGAACGCCGACGAGCACTGCCGAGCGCCGCCGGACGCCACCGGGTACCGGGCGAGCGGGCGGGAAGGCTCGTCACCCGCACACGGGGATCGGGGAAGGCGGTCGGCGAACGCCTCGGTACGGGACCGCCCGCGCGCCCGCTCCGGACCTCGGCCTCCCCGCGCCGGGGAGCATGCCTCGCGCCGGTCCTCACGCGTCGATGTCGTCCAGACCGCGCTCGATGGCGTAGCGGACCAGCTCGACCCGGTTGTGCAGCTGGAGCTTGCCCAGGGTGTTCTGGACATGGTTCTGCACGGTCCGGTGCGATATCACCAGCCGCTCGGCTATCTGCTTGTACGACAGCCCCTTGGCGACCAGGCGCAGCACCTCCGTCTCCCGGTCGGTGAGCCGGGGGGCCTTGGGCTCGCCGTCGCCGGGCGTGGCGGCGGGCTCGGTGGCCAGCCTGCGGTACTCACCGAGGACGAGCCCGGCGAGCCCCGGGGTGAAGACGGCGTCACCGACGGCGGTCCGGCGCACGGCGTCGACCAGTTCCTCCGTACTCGCGGACTTGAGCAGATAGCCCGTCGCGCCGGACTTCACCGCCTCCAGCACATCCGCGTGCTCCCCGCTGGCGGAGAGGACGAGCACCCGCAGCTGTGGCTGGGAGCCGACCAGCTCCTTGCAGACCTGGACACCCGGCAGCAGGGGCAGATTGAGGTCGAGCACCAGCACGTCCGGCACGGCGGCCTTGGCCCGGCGCACCGCCTGCTGGCCGTCGCCCGCCGTGGCGACCACCTCGAAACCGGCCGCCGCGAGGTCACGGGCGACCGCGTCCCGCCACATCGGGTGGTCGTCGACGACCATCACCTTGATCGACTGCTGCTCGCGCTGTTCATGCTGCTCGCGCTGCTCGCGCTGTTCGCGCTGTTCGCTCATCCTTCTCCGCCTTCCCCCGTGGGACCCCGTCGGCGCCCCTCACGCTGGCGGGCCCCGCGCTTACGGGACCCGTGGAACCTTCAACTCGACCTCGGTGCCCTGGCCGGGCACCGAGATCAGCTCGGCGGTGCCCCCCAGATCCCGCAGCCGCCCCCGGATGGAGAGGGCGACGCCGAGCCTGCCCTCGCCCTCGGCCTGCGCCAGCCGGCCCTCCGGGATACCGGGGCCGTCGTCGCGAACCGTGACGATCACCTCGTCGGTCCAGTCCTCCAGGAGGATCCAGGCATGGGCGTCGGGGCCCGCGTGCCGTCCCACATTGTCCAGGGCGGCACTGACAGCGGCCGCGAGCTCCCGCGCCGCCTCGGCCGGGAGCGGCACCGGGGCGCCCGGCTCGGAGAAGGTCACCCGCGCGCCCGCGTGCGGCGCGAGCAGGGCGCGCAGATCGACGGAGGCGGCCGTCTGGCCGGATCCGTCCCCATGGCCGGTCGCATCGGCCGTCCGGACGACCGCGCCGCGCGAGGCGTCCCCGGAGGCGCGGGTCGCCGGGACCAGCCCGCTGGACACCAGGGTGCGCAGGGCGATCTCCTGCTCTCCGGCCAGCCGTCCCAGCTCGGCGGCCTCGCCGCCGATCGCGGTACCCCGCCGCTGGACCATGGCCAGCACCTGGAGCACGCTGTCATGGATGTCGCGGGCCAGCCGCTCCCGCTCCCGGGTGGCGGCCTCGATCTCCAGGGCGCGGGCCAGGGTCCGCTCGGAGGCGCGGGCGACCTCGACGACATAGCCGATGGCGATGGAGGCCACCCAGACCAGCAGCACGTTGTGGAGGGTGTCCTGGCTGGGCTCGCCGCGCTCGACGATGTTGGCGACGGCGACGAGGGAGGAGGCGAACCCGGCCCAGCGCCAGCCGCCCTTGATGGCGAACGCCAGCACCGCCCCCGCCGTCCAGATCGACGGCAGGGTGGGGGCGTCGGCGGTGCGCGCCTGGGCGTCGGCGAGCGGGGTGATGAGGATGCCGGTGAGCGCGATCGTCAGATCGACGGCGAGGAACGGCTTGGTGCAGCGTTCCGCGCCCGAGACCTGGGGCAGGGTCGCCAGCGTCCACACCGCCAGGACGGCGAGGAAGACCATCGCCACCCAGGGGCGCTCGTACTGGTCGCGGGTGGCGAAGAGGAGTACCGCGTAGACCATCGTGATGACGCGGTACGCGGTGAGCGCGCGCCATAGTGGCTGCTCCACCGACATCCGTACGACGCGTTCGCGCTTCACCCTGTGTCCCCCCATGGTGATGTCGTCCCCGCGCGGCATGCGGCGCGGGGTCGCCGTGCGGTGGCCCGTCACCGCGCGGCGTGCTCGTGGCCCTCGGCCGTGTCGCCGGAACCCGGTCCGCCGGGCGTTCCCGCCGGGCGGGCGGCACTCTTCTGCCGGCGTTCTTGCGTCGGCGCTCCCCGGGCAGCGGGGCCCGCGTGTGCCCGGACCCCGGGTCCGTGGGCCGCCCGCCGTCCGGGGCGGGACCGGGCTCCCGTCGGCACAGTCGCTGTTGACTCCCGCCGACTTCTACCGACTCCTCCCGGCTCCCGCCGGTTCCCTCAGGCGGCCGGACGGTCCGTGGCCCCGGCGCCGCCGTCGCGCTCGGTGCCCGGCGTCCGTGTGCCCTGCTCGGTCCGTGCCGTCCGCCCGGCCGTGGCCACCGGCGCGCTCTCGGCCTGCTCGGCCTCGGCCCGCTCGGCCTTCTCCGCCTTCGCCGCGGCCTTCTCCGCCTTCGCGGCCTCGGCGATCTCCCGCTTGGCCACGGTGGCGTAGATGTCGACGTACTCCTGGCCGGAGAGCTTCATGATCTCGTACATGACCTCGTCGGTCACCGAGCGCAGGATGTACCGGTCGCCCTCCATACCGTGGTACCGGCTGAAGTCCAGCGGCTTGCCGATCCGGATCCCCGGGCGCATCAGCTTGGGGACGACCTTGCCAGGCGGCTGGATCTTCTCCGTGTCGATCATGGCGATCGGGATCACCGGCGCCCCCGTCGCGAGCGCCACCCGGGCCAGGCCGCCGGGCTTGCCGCGGTAGAGCCTGCCGTCCGGGGAGCGGGTGCCCTCGGGGTAGATCCCGAAGAGGCCGCCCTTGCGCACCACCTCGATACCGGCCTTGATCGCCGCCTCGCCCGCGCCGCGCCCGCCCGAGCGGTCCACCGGGAGCTGGCCCACGCCCTTGAAGAAGGCGGCGGTCAGCCTGCCCTTCACTCCGGGTGAGGTGAAGTACTCCGCCTTGGCGATAAAGGTGACCTTGCGGTCGAGGACCGCCGGGAGGAAGAAGGAGTCGGAGAAGGAGAGGTGGTTGCTCGCGAGGATCGCCGGGCCCTCGGCGGGAATGTTCTCCAGCCCCTCCACCCAGGGCCTGAAGGCAAGCTTCAGCGAGCCTCCCAGGGAGAACTTCATTGCGCCGTAGATCAACTCGAATGCCTCCTGTTGCTGTCGAACAGACCTTAACCCGAGGTGACCGGCGGGCCCCGCGCCGAGGGGCCTGCGGACCTGGTCGGTGTCAGTCCGGTCGCGTACCGTGAGATACGGGCTTCGGACATGTTCGAAGCCCTCCCCGAGTCCGGCACGCGGACGGGCCCGGCACGCCCGGCCCCGTCCGACGCGCACGAGCCCCAGCCGCACGCACGGAACAGGAGACCCCCGGTGCCCGTCCTTCCCGGAGCCGAGCCCTACCACCACGAGGGTGGAGAGACCGGCGTCCTTCTCTGCCATGGATTCACCGGATCCCCGCAGTCCCTGCGGCCCTGGGCCGAGTTCCTGGCGGAGCGCGGGCTGACGGTCTCCCTGCCGCTGCTGCCGGGCCACGGCACCCGCTGGCAGGACATGCAGATCACCGGCTGGCAGGACTGGTACGCGGAGGTGGACCGTGCGCTGCGGGAGCTGCTCACCCGCTGTGAGCGGGTCTTCGTCTTCGGTCTCTCCATGGGCGGCGCGCTCACCCTGAGGCTCGCGGCCAAGCACGGCGACGCGGTGCGGGGCATCGTCCTGGTCAATCCGGCGAACAAGGTGCATGGCCTGGCCGCCCACGCGCTGCCCGTCGCCCGCCATCTGGTCCGCACCACCAAGGGCCTGAGCGACGACATCGCCAAGGAAGGGGCCCACGAGCTGGGGTACGACCGGGTGCCGCTGCACGCCGCCCACTCGCTGCGGCGGTTCCTGCGCCTGGTCGACCACGAGCTGCCCCAGGTCACCCAGCCGCTGCTGCTGCTGCACAGTCCTCAGGACCATGTGGTGCCGCCGGTCGACTCGGCCCGGATCCTCGGCCGGGTCTCCTCCACCGATGTCCGCGAGATCCTGTTGGAACAGAGCTACCACGTTGCGACGTTGGACCATGACGCGGAGCGGATCTTCGAGGAGAGTCACGCGTTCGTCGGCCGCCTCGCTCCCAGTGTCACGCAGAAGGAGGGGAGTTCGACCGGTGGCTGAGCATGACGCGGACCGTGAGCCGCAGCCCATCGACGAGGAGGCCGCCTGGGCCGCCATCGTCGCGGGATACGGCGAGGAGCCCGTGGACCCGCCGGGCGCGAGACCGTTCCGCTCGGTCGAGGACCTCGCCCTCCTCGAAGACGACACGAAGGACGCCCACGATCTGACAGGGAGAGGGCCGGAGGCAGGGAAGAAGGAGAAGGAGAAGGAGGAGCGGCGCGCGGACTCCCCGGAGGCCACGCCCCCCGAGTCCAAGGACCCCGGGGAGAGCCCGGCGCTCGGCTCCTCCATCGCCTTCGCCCCCGGCGTCGGCGGGGCGGGCCCCCGGGACTACGGCCTGGCCCAGCCCAAGGAGGACGATCTCGACGAGAGCGACGAGGGCCACTTCGTACCGCCGGAGCCCCCGCCGCTGCCGGAGGCCGACACCACCGCCAAGTTCGCCTGGCTGTCGGTGATCGGAGGACCGGTCCTGATGCTGCTCGCGGTCCTCCTCGGCTGGGAGATGACCTGGTGGCTGACGACCCTGTGCGTCGGCGGCTTCATCGGCGGCTTCATCACCCTGGTGGCGCGGATGTCCCAGGGCGACGACGAGGACGACAGCCCGGGCCGGGGCGCCGTGGTCTAGGCAGTGGCCGAACGGCCCGGCCGAGGGGGGCCACCGGGCGGAGCCTGGGCGCCCTCCGGCGGCCGGGCCCTCAGTGGAGCGGGATACGCAGCGCGGCCAGGACCGGGAGATGGTCGGTGGCCGCCGACAGATCCGCGTCGCTGACGCCCGGCAGCCCCCGGGGCACACCGCAGCCGAGCACGTCCACCCCCTTGGAGGCGAAGACGGCGTCGATCCGGCGCCGGGGCGCACGGGCCGGGAAGGTGTGCTCACCGCCCCAGGGCGCCACGGCCCAGCAGTCCTGGAGCCCGGCGGCGATCCGGCCGAAGCCCGGCCCGTCCGCCTCCTCGTTGAGATCACCGGCCACGACGGAGTACGGGGTGTCCAGCGCGGCGACCTGGTCCAGCAGCGCCTCCGCGTGATCGCGGCGCTCCTCCCGGCGCAGGCCCAGATGGCAGCTGACCACACCGATCCGGGCTCCCCCGATCCGTACCACGGCGGTGGCGAAGCCCCGGCGGTGCTGGCCGGGGGTGAGCGGGAGCAGGATGTCCGCGGTCCGTTCGACGGTTACGCGCAGGGAGCACAGCAGCAGGGGCCCGGCGGCGGTGGCGCCGCCGCCCAGGACCACGAGATCGCTCTTGGCGGCGATCCGGGCGGCATGCTTGCGCCAGCGGAAGAAGCGGGGAGCCTCCTGGACGAGGACGAGGTCCGGTGCGCAGGCGCGGATCACCCGGACCAGGGCGTCCTCGTCGTCCCGGAGGGAGCGCACGTTGTAGCCGAGGACGCGGAGGGTGGGCGAACCATCCGTGTCGGTACCGGAGTTGGGGAGCGAGGTGGCCATGGGCGGCACCCTACGGCCCGCCCGGCGCACGGGGCTCGCCCGCCCCGTACGCCACGCCGCGGGCCCCCGGCCCGGCGGTGTCAGCCCTGGCGGGCCAGGTCCGCCGCGCCCACCATGCCCGCCTTGTTGCCCAGCCGCGCGGCCAGCACCTGGGCATGGGGACGCCACTGGCCGCCGATCAGCCAGCGGCGGAAGGACTTGCGGATGGGGTCGAGCACCAGATCGCCCTCGTCGGAGACGCCACCGCCGACGATGAACGCGGACGGGTCGAAGAGCGAGGCCAGGTCCGCCAGTCCCGCGCCCGCCCAGCGGGCCAGCTCGCGGAAGGAGTCGATGGCGACCGGGTCGCCCTGGCGGGCGGCCTCGCTGACATGCCTGCCCTGGATGCCGTCGGGGGTGCCGTCGCCGAGGCCGAGCAGGATGCCCGCGTGCTCGGGGGTGGCGTTGGCGCGCTGCCGGGCGTAGCGGACCAGGGCGCGGCCCGACGCGTACTGCTCCCAGCAGCCCTGGGAGCCGCAGCCGCAGAGCAGACCGTCGGGGACGACCCGGATATGGCCGAACTCGGCCGCCACTCCGAAGCGGCCCCGGCGCAGTTTGTTGCCGATGATGATGCCGCCGCCGAGGCCGGTGCCGAGGGTGATGCAGATGACGTCGCTGTGGCCCTGGCCCGCGCCGAAGCGGTACTCGCCCCAGGCGGCGGCGTTGGCGTCGTTCTCCACGACGACCGGCAGGCCGACGCGCTGCTCGACCTTGTCCTTGAGCGGCTCATGGCGCCAGAGGATGTTGGGGGCGAAGAGGACGGTGGCGCGCTTGTCGTCGACGTAGCCCGCCGCGCCGATGCCGACGGCCTCGATCTCCTGGCCCTTGCCCGCACCTCCCACGGCCGAACAGATCGCGTCCACGATGCCGTCCGGGGTGGCCGGAGTGGGCACGGTGTGTGTCTCCAGGATGGTGCCCTCTTCGTCGACCACTCCGGCGGCGATCTTGGTACCGCCGATGTCGACCCCGATGGTGAGTCCCATATGTCCCTCAGTTTTCGGTCAAGCCCCGCTGGGGGCCACCGTACCCGAGGGAGGGGGTCTCCTTGATCGACACAGACCCGGCGCAGAACCGGCGGAGGCCGGGACGAGAGCGCCGGAGAACATCCGGTGGGCGGCGGGTCCCGGGCGGCGGTCCGGGGCGGCCAAGCCGGAACGGACAGAAGGGGCGGAAGGGGGCAGAAGGTCCGGGTGGAGCGCCGTCCGGATCAGTCGAGGTCGATGCGCCCGTCGCCCGGGCCGGTGCCGTCATCACGGGGGTCGTCACCGCGCCGGCCGTGATCACGCGGGCCGCCGCCGGGACGGTCGCCGCCGGGACGGTCCTCGCTGGGGCGGCCGTCGTCACCACGGTCGGCGGAGGCGGCCTCGTCCGTTCCGGCCCGCCGGGGGCCCTGGTCGGTGGCGCGGTCGGGGTCGGTGGTCCAGCGGCGCTCATGGCCCTCGACCGCCGACCGGTAGGCGGCCAGCAGCTCTCCGCCCGCCGCCGCGAGGTGGTCGAAGATCTGAGGGTTGCGCTCGATGACCGGCTCGACGGCGGACTTCGCCTGGTTCACCAGGTTCTGTACGGCGCTCTGCGCGGCGATCCCGGGCAGCGAGGTCTGGAACTCGGTGACCTTGTCGGCGACGGCGCCGAACAGCTTGCGCAGCTCGTCGGCGGCGGAACCGGGCGGCGCGCCGTACTGGGCACGGCGGCGGGCCCGCTCCTCCGCGAGGTCCTCGGCGCACGCCTCGGCCCACGCGTCGGCGTCGGCGTCGGGACGCTGGGTGGCATCACTCATGGCGTACTCCTGCACGGGGGCGTTGGGTCGGCTCGGGGCTCTCGTACGCTCGACGTTACCCGAACGGGCGCGCGCCGTTCAGCGGCGCTGGAACGGGACGTGAGCTTCCCGCCAGGGTCGGCGGGCGCGGGGCCGGGCCTTCCGGGCGTCCACGGGCCGCGCCCCGGCCACCCGGGCACAGGACCGCGAGACCGCAAGGGCCCCGGACGCGGCCGTCAGGACTCCCGGGGCCACAGTCCCGGGTCCGGAGTGAAGCGGACCCTCAGCGTCCCATCGACCAGCCCCGCGCCGGTGACCGCGCAGCGCCGCAGCGCCGACGGCAAGGGCACGATCCGGCGGAACCGGCCCACCGTGAGTAGCAGTTCATCACCGCGCCGGACCAGCCCCACCTCCCCCTTGACGGCGCCGGGCAGCGGGATGGCCCAGACGAGGATGCCCTCGGCCGCCCGCCGGTCCTCGACCGGCCAGCCGGTGGCGGTCGCGTCGGTGGCGTCGGTGGCCGTGGCGGTCGCGTCGGTGGCGGAGTCAGTGCCGTCGGTGGCGGAGTCGGTGGCGTCGGTGGCGTCGGTGCCGTCGGTGGCGGAGTCGGTGGCGGTGGCGTCCCCCACCAGCGGGGCCAGCTCCGCCAGCGCGGCCCAGGTACGGGGTTCACGGCCCGTGTGCGGAACCTCGCGCAGCGCGGTGCCCGGCGACCAGCACGCGTCCCACTCGCCGACCGTCTTCTCCTGGCGGGCGGCGAGATCCGCGAGGAAGGGGTCGGCGGAGTGGCGTGGCAGCACCCGGTTGGCTATCAGCGTCTCCACCCGCAGCCCATGGAGGGCGAGCCCGGTGCGGGCGGTCCGCAGGGCGTCGGTGGCACCCGGTCCGGGTTCGGCGACCACCCGCAGGGTCAGCCCCGGCGAGCCGAGCAGCCGCTGAAGGTCCGCCAGCTCCTCATCGCGCCGCGCGGCCGTCTCGTACAGCCACCGCGCGGGCATCGGGACCCCGGCGAGCTGGGCGAGGACGGGCCGCAGGGCGCGGGCGGCCTGCCGTTCCGGCGGCAGGAGGCGGCGCAGATAGCGGCGGAGCTGCTCGGGCAGGGCGAGCAGCGCGATGGTCTCGGGCAGCGGCGGCAGATCGGCGACGACGAGGTCCCAGTCACCGGACCTGGCCCCGAGCAGGGCCCGGAGCAGGGAGAACTGGTCGCTCCCCGGCAGCGGGGTCAGCTCCTCGTCCGCGAAGGCGCGGGCGCCGAGCAGATCGAGCGCGGGCCCGGCGTGCTCCTGGAGCGAGAGGAACTCGGCGCGGAAGTCGGCGGCCGGGTCGATCCGGGCGGCCCACAGGCCCTCCGCGACCGGGGTGGGTACGGCGGTGAGCGGGGCGCCGCCGTCGGTGGCGGGCAGGGCGTCGGGGCTGAGCAGCAGGACCCGGCGGCCGGTGGTGTCCGTACCGCGATCACACGGCGCGGACGTACCGGACGTACCGCGAACGCGCGCGGCGGCGGCCAGCGCGGTCGCCGCCGCCATGGTCGTACGGCCCGCGCCGCCGAGGCCGGTGACGAGGACCGTGCGCATCAGACGGCGGGACGGCTCTCGACGCGCTTCTTCAGCCCGTCGAGGGCGCGGTCGATGATGACCTTCTCGGCCTTCCGCTTGATCATGCCGAGCATGGGGATCTTGACGTCGACGGTGAGCCGGTAGGTGACCTCGGTACGGTCGCCGCCGCCCACGGGCACGAGGGTGTACGAACCGTCGATCGCCCGCAGCATCTGCGACTTCACCAGGGTCCAGCTCACCTTGTTCTCGCCCTCCCAGGTGTAGGCGAGGGTGTGGTCGTCCTTGATCGCCCCGGCGTCGAGGACGAGCCGGACCTGCTCGGCGCGGCCCTGGCCGTCCCGGGAGACGATCTCGGCCTGCTTCACCTCGCCGGTCCACTCCGGGTAGCGGTCGAAGTCCGCGATGACCGTCATCACCTCGGCCGGGTCCGCCTCGATGGTGATGCTTGAGCTGGTGTGTTCCGCCATCGCTGCGGCTCCTCACAGTGCGGTACGACCGGGGCTGGTGTGGTGTGCAGGCTATCGCGCCCGGACGGGGCGCCGGGCGCGAGGGGCGGCCCCACGCGGGCACCGGCGGCGGACGCGCGGGCCGCTCACCACTCCAGCACCCACGGCCTGCCCGTCGAGGCGAAGTGCCCCACGTTCACGCACTCCGTCGCCCCCACCCGCATCCGTGACACCAGCGGCTGATGCACATGCCCGAAGAGGGCGTACCGGGGCCGGGTGCGGTGGATGGCCGCCAGCAGCGCCCCGCTGCCGCCCTCGAAGCGGCGGGCGACGGTGTCATAGGTCAGCTCGGGAACGTCCGGCGGGATATGGGAGCAGAGGACGTCGACCTCACCGAGCGCCTCGACCTTCGCCGCGTACTCCTCCTCCGGTATCTCGTACGGTGTCCGCGACGGCGAGGGCAGTCCGCCGCCGACGAAACCGAAGACCAGACCGCCGATCTCCACCCGCTCCCCGTCCAGGACGGTGGTGCCGGGCCGGGCGTACTCCGGCCAGAGGGCGGGGATGTCGACGTTCCCGTAGGTCGCGTAGGTCGGCGTCGGGAAGGCGGCGAACAGCTCGGCGTACTGGCGGCGCACGGCCGACTCGATCGCGGCGTCCCGGGGGATGCCCAGCTCGGCCCAGAGCCGCCGGCCCAGCTCCCGGGCCTCGCCGAAGCGGCGGTCGGTGCGCAGGGAGACGATCAGATCGGCGTTCTCGGCGCCGAAGAGGTCGGGGAAGATCCCCCGGGAGTGGTCGGCGTAGTCCAGGAAGAGGACGAGGTCCCCGAGACAGAGCAGCGCGTCCGCGCCCTCGCCCGCGCGGGCGAGGGCCTCGACATTGCCGTGCACATCGCTGACCACATGGACCCGGGTGCGCCGCTCACTCCGGGTGTCTCGGTTACCTCGCATGGCCGTCACCCTAGGTCGTGTCGTCAAAGTCCCGTCTGTCCGCCGTGCCCTGGCACGCACTCCCCCTGGGCCTCCGGCCCGGGGGTGCCCCCACGCCGCGTTGTCGTCAGTCGCCAATGGCCCCCTGTGCCCTTCGGGCACGGGTGGGGGTGCCCCCGGGCGGAGCCTGGGGGAGTACCCCCGCCGCAGTGACTCTCCCCCTGGACTTCGTCACAGGGGGCGGACGACGCTCCTTTGACGACACTCCCTAAGACGCCCGGATGGAGGGCGGACAGAGGGGTCAGACCGGTCGTTCTTCCAGCTTCGCGCACGCGTGGACTACGCTTCGCGATGCACTTGCCGTGGTGTGTGACGCGGGGAACATCTGGCCGGAACCCCCTACCCGGAACCAACTACCGGTGGGTAACGTCCGGGCAGTCCAACCCCAGCTCATCCCCGGGGGCACCCGCCCGATGGTGGACGGCGGCCGGTGCGCCCGACAGATCCGTGGCGCCGGCGCCCGATGAGGAGCAGCAGTCTTGCGCGAGTTCAGCCTTCCGGCCCTTTACGAGGTCCCCACGGACGGCAACCTGACGGACTTGATCCGCCGCAATGCCGCGCAGCACCCGGATGTCGCCGTGATGGGCAGAAAGACGGAGAACGGCTGGGAGGACGTCACCGCCACCCGCTTCCTCGCCGAGGTGCGCGCCGTGGCCAAGGGCCTGATCGCGGCCGGGATCGCCCCCGGTGACCGGATCGCGCTGATGTCCCGCACCCGGTACGAGTGGGTGCTGATCGACTTCGCCATCTGGAGCGCGGGCGCCGTCACCGTCCCCGTCTACGAGACCAGCTCCGCCGAACAGATCTCCTGGATCCTCTCCGACTCCGGCTGTGTCGCCGCCGTCGTCGAGAACGAGACCCACCTCGCGGCACTGGAATCCGTCCGGGACCGGCTGCCCGACCTGCGCGAGGTCTGGCAGGTCGAGGCCGACGCCGTCGCCACCCTCGTCGCGGCGGGCGCGGAGATCCCCGACACCACCGTGGACGAGCGCAGCGGCCTGGCGAAGGCCGACGACCCGGCGACCATCGTCTACACCTCCGGCACCACCGGGCGCCCCAAGGGCTGTGTCCTCACCCACCGTGCCTTCTTCGCCGAGTGCGGCAACGCCGTCGAACGGCTGAAGCCGCTGTTCCGGACCGGTGAGTGCTCGGTCCTGCTCTTTCTGCCCGCCGCGCACGTCTTCGGACGGCTGATCGAAGTCGGCTCGATCATGGCCCCCATCAAGCTGGGCTGTGTATCCGACATCCGCAACCTCACCGACGATCTGGCGACCTTCCAGCCGACCCTCGTCCTCGGCGTCCCCCGCGTCTTCGAGAAGGTCTACAACGGCGCCCGCGCCAAGGCCCAGGCCGACGGCAAGGGCCCGATCTTCGACCGGGCCGCGCAGACCGCCATCGCCTACAGCCGCGCGCTGGACTCCCCCAAGGGGCCCGGCATCGGGCTGCGGGTCAGGCACGCCGTCTTCGACAAGCTCGTCTACGGGAAGCTGCGGGCCGCCCTCGGCGGCCAAGTGGAACACGCGATCTCCGGCGGCGCGCCGCTCGGCGAACGGCTCGGGCACTTCTTCCGGGGCGTCGGCGTCACCATCCTGGAGGGCTACGGGCTCACCGAGTCCTGCGCCGCCACCGCCTTCAACCCGCCCGACCGGCAGAAGATCGGCACCGTCGGCCAGCCCCTGCCCGGCTCCGTCGTACGCATCGCCGACGACGGCGAGGTCCTCCTCCACGGCGAACACCTCTTCCAGGGCTACTGGAACAACGAGGCCGCCACCGCCGAAGCCCTGCGCGACGGCTGGTTCCACACCGGTGACATCGGCACCCTCGACGAGGACGGCTACCTCACCATCACCGGCCGCAAGAAGGAGATCCTGGTCACGGCGGGCGGCAAGAACGTCGCCCCGGCGGTGATCGAGGACCGCATCCGGGCCCACGCCCTCGTCGCCGAATGCATGGTCGTCGGCGACGGACGCCCCTTCGTGGGCGCGCTCATCACCGTGGACGAGGAGTTCCTCGGCCGCTGGGCCACCGAACGCGGCAAGCCCGGCACCACGGCGGCCGCGCTCCGCGACGACCCCGACCTGCTCGCCGAGATCCAGCGGGCCGTGGACGACGGGAACGCGGCGGTGTCCAAGGCGGAGTCGGTACGGAAGTTCCGGGTGCTGGGGGGACAGTTCACGGAGGAGGCGGGGCATATCACGCCGTCCCTGAAGCTGAAGCGGAATGTGGTGGCGAAGGATTTCGCCGACGAGATCGAAGCCATCTACCGCGCCTAGTTCGTGGGCATGGGTTCCGCCCGGGGCGGAACCCGTGCCCACAAGGGCCCCGGCTACAGGAGGGCGCGGAGGCGGGTGGCGAGGAGGTCCCAGCGCCAGGTGGAGTGGATCCAGGCGCGGCCCCGCTCACCCATGCGCCGCCGCAACTCGGGGTCGAGCAGCAGCTCGGTGACCCGCTCCGCGGCCTCCGCCGCGGAGCCGCCCCGCACCACCCACCCCGTCTCCCCGTCCAGCACCGCGTCCGGCGCGCCTCCGGAGTCCCCGGCGACCACCGGCAGTCCGGTCGCCGACGCCTCCAGGTAGACGATGCCGAGCCCTTCCACGTCGAGGCCGCCGCGCCGGGTGCGGCACGGCATCGCGAAGACGTCCCCGGCCCCGTAGTGGGCGGGGAGTTCGCTCCAGGGCACGGCGCCGGTGAAGCGGACGGAGTCGCCGACGCCGGTGGTCTCGACGAGTCGGCGCAGTTCCCTCTCGTACGGCCCGCCGCCGACGATCAGCAGGACGGCGTCGGGGACACGCGCCAGGATGGCGGGCATGGCCCGGATGAGGGTGTCCTGGCCCTTGCGGGGCACCAGGCGGGAGACGCAGACGACGACGGGCCGGTCGGCGAGGCCGAGGCGGCGGCGGATCTCCTCGCCGCCGGAGCCGGGGTGGAAGGTGGTCTCGTCCACGCCGGGTGGCAGATGCGTCATCCGGGCGGCCGCTTCCGGGGTGAGGGCGGAGGCGATCCGGGAGCGGGTGTACTCGCCCAGATAGGTGATCGTGTCGGTGCCCTCGCCGATCCTCCGCAGCAGTTGCCGGGCGGCGGGGAGCTGGGCCCAGCCCGCCTCGTGGCCGTGGGAGGTGGCGACGATCCGGCGCGCGCCCGCCCGCCGGAGGTCGGGCGCCATCAGCCCGAGGGGGGCGGCGGCGCCGAACCAGACGGACTCGCAGCCGTGTTCCCGCAGCAGCGCGACCGCGCGGCGGGTGACCCGGGGGGTGGGCAGCAGCATGGTGGTGCGGTCCCGGACGACGGTGAACGGCTGTTCCGCGTCGAACGCGGCGGTCGCCTCGGCGCCCTCGCGCCCGCGCTTCCAGGTGGAGGCGTAGACGACGACCTGGTCGGGGTCGAGCCGTACCGCCATGTTGTGCAGGAACGCCTGGATCCCGCCGGGCCGGGGCGGGAAGTCATTGGTCACGATCAAGGTCTTGTGCATCGTCCGCCGACAGTACCGAACGTGCTCCGGCGCGCCGCACGGCCCCGCCTCACCGGCCGGGGGCGTCCCCCGGAGGCATCATGGACCCGCTCAGACGACTCCGAAACCCCGCAGAGCGCGACAAAAAGGGGGCCGTATGGCACGTCTGCGGCAGCTCGCCCTCTGGGCGCTCACCCGTGCCGTGCTGCTGCTCTGGGCGCTCGGAGCGCTGACGTTCCCCGGTCCCGATGTCACCACCGATGTCTCGGTGATCTACCAGGGCTGGTACGCGTCGCTGCGCTCCGGCACCTTCCCCGTGGACGACGTCACCTGGCAGTACCCGCCCGCCGCCGCCCTGCCCCTGCTCTCCCCCGCCCTGCTCCCCTCCCTCGACTATCCGACCGCCTTCTCCCTCCTCGTCCTGCTCTGCGACGCGGCGGTGCTGGCGCTGCTGCGGTACGGGGAGGACCGGCCCGGCCGGTCCCGGCGCGGCTCCTGGGCCTGGGTCTGCGGCGTGCCGCTGCTCGGGCCCACCGCCTATGCCCGCTATGACCTGATGGTGGTGGCGGTCGCGGTCGCCGCGCTGCTCGCGGGGGCGCGGCGGCCCGCGCTGCTGGGCGCCCTCGCCGGGTTCGGGGCGCTGCTCAAGGTCTGGCCGGTGCTGCTGCTCACGGGTGTCGCGCCGGGGCGGTCGGCGCGGCGCGCGGGGATCGCGGCGGGCGCGGTGGCCGCCGCGCTGACCGTGGGGTTCGCCGTGGCGCTGCCGGGTTCCCTCGGTTTCCTCACCGCCCAGCGGGACCGGGGTACGGAGGTGGAGTCGCTGGGCGCGCTGGTCTTCCACGCGGCCCGTCCCCTCGGCTGGCCGGGCCGGGTGGAGCTGCGCTACGGCTCGGTGGAGTTCGTGGGTCCCGCCGTCCCTCTGGTCTCGGCGCTGGCGCTGGCCCTCGCGGTGGCGGCGCTGGCCTGGCTGGCGGTGTGGCGGCTGCGGGCGGTGGTGTACGGCCCGGCGACGCTCTATGACGCGGCGTTCACGGCGGTGCTGCTGCTGACGACGACGAGCCGGGTGATCAGCCCGCAGTATCTGCTCTGGCTGGTGGGTCTGGCGGCGGTCTGTCTGTCCGTCACGGCGAGCCGGATGGCCCTGCCCGCGCTGCTGGTCCTGGCGGCGGCCGGGCTGACGGTGATCGAGTTCCCGCTGCTCTTCGCGGACGTGGTCGACGGGGAGGGGCCCGGCGTGCTGGCGCTGGTGCTGCGGAACGCGCTGCTGGTGGCGGCGGCGTGGGTGGCGTGCGCCCGGCTGTGGCGGGCGGCGCGGGCGGTACGGCGAACCGTAGAGACGGAAGGCGGGACGGAAGGCGGGACGGAAGGCGGGACGGACGGGGAGACGGGGCGGCTGGTGGGGGTGTGACCCCGGACCCGCTCCCCCGCTACCCCGCCGCCTCGCCCAGCCGGTCCGTCAGATGGGCCCGCCAGCCCTCGGTGAACTCGGCCGTGCCCACGCCCAGCACCTCGCGCAGCGCCGCGTCCACCGGTCGCCGGGCCGCCGCGCGGTAGAGCCGGGTCAGCTCCCGGGTACCCCACCGGTCGGCGACCGTCGCGCAGGCGAGCCAGCCGCCCTCGTACGCCCGTGCCAGCGCGTCGGGGCCGCCGCCGAAGGCGAAGTCGGCGGCGGAGGGCAGGGCGGTGGGCGGTTCGCCGCGGGTGACGGCACGGTGGAGCACGGGCGCGGTCTCGGCGGGGGTACGGCCGGTGTCCCGGTGCGCCACCCACTCCGCATACCCCTCGGAGAGCCACATCGGGGTGGTCGCGGTGGTGTGGGCGCGGGTGGCGAGATGGGTGGTCTCGTGGGTGAGCACGATCTGCTGGCCGAACGCGGGCAACTGTCCGTACGCCACCGGGTTGACCACCACCCGGCCGCCGTCGGCGGTGGTGACGGCGGCGACGCCCGCGAACCCGGCGGCGGGCCGGCCCAGCAGGGCGCCCATCGCCTCCAGGGAGGCGGGCAGCAGCACCAGCGGCCGCCGGTCCCACGGCTCGGGCCAGACGGCCGTCACGGCGGGCACCGCCCGGTCCGCGCGCGCCGCCACCGCGCTCACCCGGGCGGGATCCTGGCCGACGGCGAGGACCAGGGCGTGCCGTCCGCGCCCGACCCGGACCGGTCCCTGCTGCCAGAGCTGCGGGAGGGCGCCGGGCGCGGCGCGGTCCCCCGTGACCAGCCAACGGTCGCCGTCCAGCCGGAGTTCCAGCGTCCGGAGGGTGCTGAGGGGCTCGGTGTCCGGGCCGCCGATCCGGTACCGCAGCTCGGCCTCGGCGACGGCCGCGCGCCCCCGGCGCCCGGCGGTGCGCACCCGGTACTCCCAGGTGCTGACGGGAAGCTCCGTACGGTTGCGGAACTCGCGCCGCGCGGTCTCCCGTACGGCGGTCGCCTCCGGCGCGAAGGCCGCCAGATAGGTGTGCTCGTCCCCGGCGAGCGCGGCCCCGGCGCGGCGGTCGAGGGCACGCTGGACCCCGGTCCGGGTCCGCCGGTCGCCGCGCGAGCCGCCGTCCGGGCTCGCTGCGGACTCCGCGCTCTCCGCGCTCTCCGCGCTCTCTGGGCTCTCTGGGCTCTCTGCGCTCTCTGGGTTCTCTGGGTTCTGCGCCGCGTCACAGCCCGCGAGCAGCGCGGGCGCCAGCAGCGCGAGGAAGCCGCGCCGGGGCAGCGGTCCGGGGGCCGCGCGCCCGGCGCCCGGCGCCGTCCGTCCGTGATCAGCCATCGCGCCGATGGTACGGAAGGTGTCCGCGGCCGGGTCCAGCCGGATGGCCGGTATCAGACCCGGGTCACCGACGCGATCGGCATCATCCCGACCGGGTCGTAGCGCACCGACGCCCCCGGGTAGGGCGCGTGGATCACCTGACCGCCGCCCATGTACATCGCGACATGGCTGGCGTCGGAGCGGTAGGTGACCAGATCCCCGGGGCGCGCCTCGGCGAGGGAGACCTGGCGGCCCGCGTAGCGCTGGGCCTGGGAGGTACGGGGGATGGAGACACCCGCCTGCGCGTACGCCCACTGGGTCAGACCGGAACAGTCGAAGCCGCGCGGCCCGTTGGCCCCCCATACGTAGGGCAGCCCCAGCGCGCGCCGGGCGGCGGCGGCAGCGGCGGCGGCCCGGCCGGAGGCGGCGGGCCCGGTCAGTTCCTCGGGGAGCCCCGTCATCCCGGAACCGGCGCCGAAGGCGGCGCGCTCGGCCGGGGGCAGCGCGTTGAGGACCCGGCGCGCCGACGCGAGCTTGGCCGTGACCGCGCGCTTGTGGCGGGCGACGACCGCCCGGGACCGCTCCAGCTCCCCCAGGTCCCGCAGGGCCTCGGCCCGCTGCTGGCCCAGCTGGCGCTGGGCGTGGCGCAACTGGTCGAGCGCGGCACCCTGGCGCTGGCTGACCCGTTCCAGCAGCTCGGCCCGGGTCAGATAGCTGTCGGGGTCGGCGGAAAGCAGCAGGTCGAGGGCGGGATCGACACCACCGGAGCGGTACTGGGCGCCCGCCAGTGCCCCGAGCGCGCCCCGCATCCGGTTCAGCCGCTCCTGGCCGCGCGCGACGGCGTCCTGTGCCCGCGTCACGCGACCGCGCAGCGACCGGACCCGTTCCCCGGCCTCGTTGTAGCGCTCGGTGGCCTGCTCGGCCTCGGCGAAGAGCCGGTCCACCGTGGCCCGCGCGTCCTCACGGCGCTCCCCCGGGTCGGCTCCCGCCATCCCGCCCCCGAGCCCGGCGGCGGTCACCACCACGGTCGCCGACACGGCGGTGACCCTGGCGCTCTGTGTGAGACCCGGCGAGGAGGGCCGTCGATGGGACGCCACGTGCCGCGCTCCCTTCCGCTCTGCGAGGCCGGTTGGCGGCCGTACGAGGGCTGTTGCGCGGCAGACAGTAGCCGGGCGGGAGGGGGGCGGCCAAAGACGCCGCGACGGGCACAGATGTGCGCCCGAGGAGGGGAGTGTGAGGTCATCGGGCGGGCGGGTGCCCGGGGCGCGGGCGGGGAATTCCCTCATTCGGGGGGTGTGTCGCCCGTGGGGCGACAGCGAGCGCCGGAGCCGGGCGGGCGGCCTACGCCCCTGGCCCACATGGCCTGGACGGCCTGGATGACGGGCTACCCGAGGTTCCGGGCCGGCGCGCACGGGACACCCCACGGCGGGCCGGGCCCGGTGCTGACGGACGCGGTACCGACGGACGCGGTACCGACGGCGGCGGGCCCGACGGACGCGGTACTGACGGAAGGCGCGGCACCCGGTGGACGGACGGCCACCCGGCACCGCGCCTCGTCGGGCGCTCCGCCTCGCGTCGGATCAGACCCGGACGCCGAACTGGAACGGCATGTTGTTGATCGACTCGTACCGCACCACCGCGCCCGTGCGCGGCGAGTGCAGGATCTGGCCGTTGCCCGCGTAGAAGCCCACGTGGTGCAGGTCGTTGTAGAAGAAGACCAGATCGCCCTGCTTGAGGTCGCTCTGCTGGTAGATCCGCTGCCCGATGTTGGCCTGGGCCTGGGAGGTGCGCGGAATGGAGACATTCGCCTGGGCGAAGGCCCAGGAGGTGAAGCCCGAGCAGTCGAACGAGTTGGGGCCGGAGGCGCCGTAGACATACGGCGTGCCTATCTTGCTCTGCCCGGCGGCGAAGGCGGCGGCGGCCCGGTTGGAGGCGGAGGCGGTCTTGCCGAGATCCGCGCGCTGGCTGGTGCGGTTGGCGCGGGTCTCCTCCTCCTTGATCTCGGCGCGCTCCTGGGCGCTGAGGGAGTTGAGGAGCTTCTGCGCGGCGGCGAGCTTGCCCTGCACCTCGCGCTTCTTGCCACCGAGGAGCGTGCGGGTGTCGGCGAGGTCGCCGAGAGTCTGCTGCGCCTCCTTGCGCTGCTGGGCGAGGGTGCGCTGCTTGGCCTGGATGTCGGCTATCGCCTCGGCCTGCTTGGCGCCGAGCTGCTCCAGCGTGGAGGCTTTGTCGAGATAGCTGTCCGGGTCGGAGGAGAGCAGCAGCTGGAGCGCCGGGTCCATACCGCCGGAGCGGTACTGGGCGCTGGCGACCGAACCGAGCGAGTCCCGCAGCTCGTTGAGCTCGCCCTGGCCGCGCGCCACCTTGTCCTGGAGGGCGTCGACCTGCTTCTGGAGCTTGTCCTGGCGCTCCTGGGCGCCGTTGAACTTCTCCGTGGCCTTCTCGGCCTCTTCGTAGAGCTTGTCGACCTTGGCCTTGACCTCGCTCTTGCTGGGCTTGGGGTCGGCCTGGGCGGTCTGGGAGGTGAGGGCGACGGCAGCGGCGGCGGTCGCGGTGAGCACGGTCACTCGCGCGCGGCCCGGCTGCTTGGGACGACGGTGGGACGCCACGGAGTCGAGCTCCTTACTTCCTCACGACGCCTTCACTGTCACCCCGGATGGGTGATCAACCGCGCGAAGGTTCGATGGCGACCATAGTGACCCTCTTGTGATCAGTTCAAATCCTCCTGAGAAAAAACTCGATCGCGACGGACATTCTTTACTCGCGTCCCGTGCGCCCACAGCTCACCGATGACCACACAGACCGCCCATCACGGACATCTCCCAACCTCCGCCCGTCGAGCAGGGGTTCACCATCGGCGCCCGAACGGCCGGAAAGCGACGCGAACCCATCACGCCGGGTTACGGGCTCCGCCGGACCGCGCGCCCCCGGCCCACCCGGGGCCCAGCGAAGGGGCGCCGCCACCGTTCCCGGGGCGTCAGGGGACGTCCGGCCGGGCACACCGGGCGCAGCCCGCCCCCGACGTGACCCGGACTCAGCCCCGTCAGACCCGGGAGAGCCGCTTGAGGAGCATCGCCGAGGCCACCGGCCGGGCACCCGCCTTCGCGACCCCGTCCGCCACCTCGCGGTCGGTGGAGACCACCACCACCGGGCGCCCCGGCGGCTCCGCCCGCACCAGTTGCCGGATCAGCTCGTCCGCCGTCACCCCGGCCTTGGAGAAGAGCACCCGTACCCCGCGCGGCGGCGCCAGCAGCACCGGGGCCGCCAGCTCGGCGCCGTCGAAGACGCAGGTGATCTCGGCCCCGCTCTGCGCCGCGAGCACGGAGAGACCACCCAGCAGCCGCAGCCGCTGCTTCTCCAGCGGCATCGTGGGATAGCCGGTCTTGGTGACGTTGTAGCCGTCGACCACCAGATGCACCTGGGGCAGCGCCAGAAGCTGGTCGAGCAGGGCCGGATCGGTCTCGGACAGGGCCCGGGCCGCGATGTCCTTGGGCGACATCCGCCCGGGCGCGACCGCGTCGACGGTGTCGGCCGGACGCGTCGCCGCGGGCGGCAGCGCCAGTTCCCGGCGGAGCCCCTGGGCCGCGTCCAGCACGGTGTCCAGCAGCAGCCGCAGCCGCATGTCCTCGATGGAACGGCCCTCGCGGGCGGCGCGCCGCCCGGCCTCGACGGCGGCCTCGGCCTCACCGAGCCGGGCCTTGAGCCGCCGGTTCTCGCTCTCGGCGGAGGAGAGCTGGGCCGCCGAATCGGTCCGCAGGGTCTCGTTCTCCTCGCTCGCCCGCCGCAGCGCGGCCTCACCGCGCTTGAGGTCGCTCTGGGCGCTGCGGATCTTGCGCCGGAGCGCCTCGGCCTCGCGGCGGACGCTCTCCAGCTCGGCCCGGAGCCGTTCGGTCTCGCTCTTGGTCATACCGCGCGCCTCGACCAGCTCCTCCCGGAGCCGCTCCAGTTCGCGCCGGCCCGCCTCGTCGGCCCGCTCGGCGTCGGCGCGCTGGGCCTCCTCACCGGCGGCGGCGACCAGCTTGACCCACCCGGCGGGGCGCAGCACGTACGCGGCGGCGGCCACATCGAGCGGGTCGGCCGCGGCGGGCGGCGACCCGGCCGTCAGGGCGGCGCTGAGTTCGGGCTGGGCCAGGGCCAGCCGTTCACCGATGCGCTGCCGGAAGACCGGGTCGCCCTCCAGCGCTGCGGCCATCGCGTTGCCCGCGAACTTGGACCGCCGCGAGGGCGTGAACCGGACGTACTGACGGAGCTGCACCGGCAGCTCCCCGGGCGTGAGCCCACCGAAGGCGTCCGAGACCAGGGCCACGACCCGCCTGCGTACGCCTTCCGGCAACGGCCGGTCGAGCGCCTCGGCGGCGTCCCCGGCCGTACCGGCCGGTTCCGCCTCCCGGTCAGGCTGCTCCACGATCCGTCACCCCACTACCCTCGCCGGCCCGGCCGCTCCCGTCAGGAGTCGGCGCCCGGCCTGTCCACCAGTTCGATCTTGTCCACGGCACTGCACCAGCGGCAGCGCACGGACTCGATGGTCTCACTGAGCACCTCGCGCTCCTCGACCGCGGGCTCTCCCGCCAGGTCCAGATGGACGTACTCGACGACCTTGGAGGAGCGGGTCACGTCGAAGCGGGTGAGATTGCCGCAGAGCGTGCAGCGCCAGCGGGTCCGGGCCGTCGGCGAGGGGACCGTCGTCATGGTGGGACCTCTTTCTCCGGGGAGTCCGCCGGGGTCTCCCGAAGTCTGGCGGACGCGCGGTGCTCGCGCGCCCCCGTCTCTCCGGTTCCCCCGGTGCCCCGGTGTCTCTGGTTCTCTCCGTATGACCGGTGGTGGCTCATACGGGGAGCGGATGCCGCGGTGCGCCGTCGAACTGCGGGTGTACTCCCTGTAACTCTATGTCCTCAGGGGCCTCCAGGGGCACGGCGAGGCACTCTGTACCGGTCCGCTCACCTACGCCATGATCTGTCCCGTGATGGATGGGCGACGGGCCGCGAACCGGGCCATGGGCGCGTTCCGCTGGGCGGCGACGGGCCCCACGGTGACCTATGGAGTGATGGCGGTCTGCTGCGCGGTCTTCCTGGTCAGCCCGGTCTCCGGGCTCCATCCCGGATATGGCGGGGGCGAGGGGGCGCTCGCGGCGCAGTCCGCCTACTTCGAACGGTGGGGGGTCATTCCGGTCGAGCTGACGCGGGCGGCCCCCGGTTCTCCGCCCACCCTGCTCACCGCGCTCTTCGTGCACGGGAACTGGCTCCACCTCCTCGGCAACATGCTCTTCCTGCATGTCTTCGGCGCCATGGCCGAGGAGCGGATGGGACAGCTGGAGTTCCTCCTCTTCTATCTGGGGACGGGGGCGCTGGCGCTCTTCGGCTACGCGGCCGCCCACGCCGGGTCCGGGCAGACCCTGGTAGGGGCGTCGGGGGCGATCTCGGGGGTGCTCGGCGCGTTCCTGTTCCTCTTCCCCCGGGCCCGGGTCACCAGCCTCTTCCCGTTCCTCTTCTTTCTGCCGCTGCGCTTTCCCGCCTGGATCGTGCTGGTCTTCTGGTTCGCCCTCCAGTGGCTCGCGGCCTCCGGCGCCGGAGAGGGCGGAGTGGGGGTGGCGTACCTGGCGCATCTGGTGGGGTTCGCCCTCGGCTTCCTGTACGCCTGGGGGCGTTTTCACCGTACGGATAGAGTGAAGGTCCAGTCAGCGGGCACCGAGGGAGACAGTCAGCCGTGATCACCGCGATCGTGCTCATCAAGACCAGCGTGGACCGCATCCCGGAGATCGCCGAGGCGATTGCCGCGCTCGACAGTGTTCACGAAGTCTTCTCGGTCACCGGCACCTACGACCTGATCGCGCTGGTGCGGGTGGCCCGCCATGACGATCTGGCCGAGGTGATCCCCGGGCGGATCAGCAAGATCGAGGGGGTGCGGGCCACCGACACGCATGTGGCGTTCCGTACCTACTCCCAGCACGACCTGGAAGCGGCCTTCGCCCTCGGGCTCGACTCCTGACCCGGCGTCCGACCCGACGTTTCCGACCTGACCGCCGGCCGGACTGCCGACCACGCTCCTGAGTCCCAGCTCACAGGGATCGCGCTGGACGTAAGCGGAAGGCTGAGGCAAAGATGAAGACGTTTTCATCCGCGCCTCATACAGCGGCCTCACCTGGGCCGTCATCATCACGTTCATGGTCTTCTCGCATCGCATAGCGGCCCTCGCCGCCGTCGTCGCGATACCCCTGGGTATCGCGGTGACGAGTTACGCCCTCACTGACAGACCGGACGACCGCAAAGTGCCGCCGAAGGTGGAGCTGCCCACCAGCTCGCTCGCGCCCGGCGTCGTGCCGTCGCCCTCCGACGAGACCGTCGGCCCCCCGGTCAGTGAGTCCCCGTCCACCTCCGGCTCCTCACCCGCCGCCCGCCCCTCGACCCCGCCGCCCGCGCCCAGCGCGCCGTCGCCGCCCGCGCGGCCCGGTGGAGACGACGACGATGACGGCCCCGGACAGGACGATGACGGCCCCGGCGGCGACGACTCCGGTGACGACGGCTGACCCGGTACGCCGCTGGGTGTCGGCGCGCATACGCATTCTGCTCTGGCTGCTGCTGGTGATGGCGGTCGCCCTCGGGGCGGTCGCCACCGTGACCCGTTCGGTGCTGCTGCGGGAGATGGACCACCGCATCCAGGGCCATCTCGTCCAGGAGGCGGAGGAGTTCACCAGCTTCGTCGAGAAGGGAGTGGACCCCGACACCGGCGGCTCCATAACCGACCCCGGCAGGCTGCTCAAACTCTTCCTCGAACGGCAGTACCCCGACTCCGACGAGGAGCTGATGGGACTCCTCGGCGTGCGGGGCGAGACTCCGTACGTCAAGGAGCAGTCGCGCGAACTGCGGATGTCCCATCCGCTGGTCGACGACGACCGGGCACTGACGGAGATCTTCCGCTCCACCAAGGCGACCGGCACCGTGAACCGGCATGTCGACCCGGTCCGCTGGGCCAAGGTGGAGATCGTGTCGAGTCCGCCCTATCCGGACGCCTCCTTCGTGGTCGCCGTCCATCCCGAGGCCGAGCAGGCCAAGGTGAAGGACGTGTTCACCATGCTGCTGGCGATCTCCGGCATCGCGCTGCTGATGACCACCGGGATCGGCTGGGCCGTGGCGGGCCGCATCCTCATGCCCGTACGGCTGATCCGCACCACCGCCGCCGAGCTCAACGAACAGGATCTGACCCGGCGGATCCCCGTCCAGGGCCGTGATGACATCGCGGCGCTGGCGGAGACCTTCAATGGGATGCTGGACCGGCTGGAGCGGGCCTTCGCCGCGCAGCGGGAGTTCGTCGACGACGCGGGCCATGAGCTGAGGACCCCGATCACCATCGTCCGGGGCCATCTGGAGCTGATGGGAGACGATCCGGCCGAACGCGAGGAGACCATCCGGATCGTGCTGGAGGAGCTGGAGCGGATGAGCCGGATCGTGGAGGACCTGCTCCTGCTCGCCAAGGCCGAGCGGCCCGACTTCGTCAGCCGGGCACCCGCCCAGCTCGGGGAGCTGACCGCCGATGTCTTCGTCAAGGCCCGCGCGCTCGGCGAGCGGGACTGGCGGCTGGCCGGGGCCGCCGACGCCGAGGTGCTGGTCGACTCCCAGCGGATCACCCAGGCCATGGTGCAACTGGCGCAGAACGCCGTCCAGCACACCGTGCCGGGCCAGCGGATCAGCATCGGCTCGCGCGAGAGCGAGGGCCTGGTCGAACTGTACGTCGCCGATCAAGGACCCGGAGTCCAGCCCAAGGACGCCGAGGTCATCTTCGAGCGCTTCCGGCGCGGCACCGCGCGGCGCGGCGCCCGCGCCACCGGAGCGGGCCTGGGTCTCGCCATCGTCAAGGCCATCGCCGAGGGGCACGGCGGACGGGTCGAGCTGAGGCCGACCGAAGGTGGCGGGGCCACCTTCGTCCTCGTTCTCCAGGATGTACTCCAGGACCAGACGGACGTGAGGGAGACCGAGCTGTGAACCGCATACTCATCGTCGAGGACGAGGAGCGGATCGCCTCATTCGTCGAGAAGGGCCTCCGGGCCAACGGCTTCACCACCACCGTCGTCGGTGACGGCGACAGCGCCTTCGACTACGCGCTCACCGGCGGCTTCGACCTGGTCGTCCTGGACATCGGGCTGCCCGGCAAGGACGGTTTCACCGTGCTGCGCCAGCTGCGCGAGGCCCGGGTCTCGGTGCCGGTGATCGTGCTGACCGCGCGGGACTCGGTACGGGACACCGTGGCCGGTCTCGAAGGAGGCGCCGACGACTGGATGACCAAGCCGTTCCGCTTCGAGGAGCTGCTGGCCCGGGTGCGGCTCAGACTCCGCACGGCGGCCCGCGCCCCCGAGGTGACGGTCCTGCGCAGCGGCGAACTGACCCTGGACCTGCGCACCCGACGGGCCCGTTCGGGCGAGCGGATGGTGGATCTGACCGCCCGGGAGTTCGTGCTGCTGGAACTCTTCCTGCGCCATCCGGGCCAGGTGCTCTCCCGGGAGCAGATCCTCTCCCATGTGTGGGGGTACGACTTCGACCCGGGCTCCAACATCGTGGACGTCTATGTCCGCGCGCTGCGCAAGAAGCTGGGCGCGGAACGGGTGGAGACGGTACGGGGGATGGGGTACCGGCTGCCGGAGTGAGCGGCCGGGGTTCCAGGTGAGGGGAGGGGCGAGCGGAGGTCCGCTCGCCCCTTTCCCGTCTGTCCCGGCCTTCCTCGTAGGGCCGCCCCCGTCTGTCCCCGTCTGTCCCTGTCTGCCCTCGTCTGTCCTCGGCTTCCTCGTACGCTCGACCCCTCCCGTATGTCCTGACGCTCCTCACCCCGCCCGCCACGTCCCGCGGGCCCGGCGCCCTCCCTGCCGCGGAGCCCGGCGCCGTCCCGCACGGCCCGGCACCCTCCCGCCCGCGGATCCCCCGGCCCCAGGGGCGGAAGGCGTCCGGCCACACCCCCACACCCCCCACCCATGAAGTTCCTCTCATGAATGGCTCATGGAAGGCTCACCGCCCAGGTGAACGCTCTCTCATGTGACCTTGAACCTCCGACAGGGGGTGACGGCCTGTCTGGCCCTCTCCCTCGTCGCCCTGCTCGCCGTCCCCGGCAACTTCCCCGGTCTCGGCACCGACGCCCGGATCACCCTCGCCGTCTTCACCCTCGCGACCGCCGCCTGGATCGCGACCCCGATCGACGACACGTACATCGCGCTCGGCGCGGGACTGGCGCTGACCGCGACCGGGGTGCTCGACAGCGAGGAGCTGTTCGCTCCGCTCGGTGACGACACGGTGTGGCTGCTGATCTGCGCGTTCGTGCTGGCGGCGGCGGTGGCGCGGACCGGTCTCGCCGGGCGGGCGGCGGCGTTCCTGGTCGGCGGCGCCCGGACCGTACGTCAGCTGGTGCATCTGACGACGGCGGCGCTGGTGGTCACCGCGTTCGCGGTCCCGGCGACCTCGGGGCGCGCCGCGCTCGCCATGCCGGTCTTCCTGGCCCTCGCCAAGGTCCTGGCCGACCGGAAGCGACTGGTCGTGATGCTGGCACTGCTCTTCCCGACCGTGATCCTCCTCTCCGCCGTCGCGACCCTGATCGGCGCCGGAGCACATCTGATCACCGTCTCGGTGCTCTGGGAGTCCGTCGGTGAGCGGATCGGCTTCACCGAGTGGCTGCTGATCGGACTGCCGCTGGCCATCGTCTCGTCCCATCTGGCGGCCGAGGTGGTGCTCCTGACGACCACCCGCAGGGCCGACCGCCAGGGGCCGGTCGAGATCACCGCCGAGCAGATCCAGGAACACAGCGAGCAGCCCGTCACGGGCCCCTGGTCGGCCGCGGAGACCCGCTGCGCGAGCCTGCTCGCCACGGTGATCGCGCTCTGGTGCAGCGAACCGCTGCACCGGGTCTCACCCGCCGTCGTCGCCCTGATCGGCGCCGTCGTGGTGGCGTCGCCCGCGATCGGGACCGTACGGCTGAAGGACGCGCTCAAGACGGTGCCCTGGTCGATGCTGCTCTTCATGGCCGCCACCATGGCCATGGGCGTGGCGCTCGCCGACTCGGGCGCGGCGAAGTGGCTGGTCGGCGGGGTGCCGCTGGATCTGTCGCCGTGGGTCTTCCTCGGCGTCGTGGTGCTGGTCTCCACGGCCGCCCATCTCGTCCTCCAGTCGCGCTCCGCACGCTCCTCGGTCCTGGTGCCCCTGGTGGTCGCCGCCGCCGTGGGCGCCGGGGTCAACCCGGTGGCCGCCGCGCTGGCCTCCACCGCCGCCGCGGGCTTCTGCCACACGCTGCCCGCCTCCGCCAAGCCGGTCACCCTCTTCGCGGAGATACCCGGCGTGCCCACCTACACCCCGCGTGACCTGTTGCGGCTCTCGGTCTTCCTGGCCCCGCTGACCGCCGCTCTCGTGCTCCTGTTCGCCGTCGCCGTCTGGCCGCTGCTCGGCGTGCCCGTCCGCTGACGCCCGCTCAACCCTCAAGGAGTTTCCCCATGCTGACCCGCATCGCCGTCGCCCCCAGCGGCTTCAAGGAGTCCCTGTCCGCCGAAAGCGCCGCCGAGGCCATCGCCACGGGGGTCCGCCGGGTGGTTCCCGACGCCGAGATCGATCTGATCCCGCTGGTCGACGGCGGCGAGGGCACCGCCCACGCGCTCGCGGTCGCCAGCGGCGGCCGGCTCGTGCCGCTCTGGGCCACCGGCCCCACCGGGGACCGCGTCGGCACCCACTTCGCCCTCCTCGGCGACGACGAGTCCACCGCCGTGGTGGAGATGGCGGCGGTCGCCGGGCTCTCCCTGGTCCCGCACGACCTGCGCGACCCCAGCGCCACCACCACCTACGGCGTCGGTGAGCTGATCCGCGCCGCCCTCGACACCGGGGCCCGCCGGATCCTCGTCGGCTGTGGCGACTCCGGCACCTCCGACGGTGGCGCGGGCGCGCTCCAGGCGCTCGGCGCCCGGCTGCTCGACGCCGACGGCCGGGAGCTGCCCCGGGGCGGCGGCCGGCTGCGCTCCCTCGACCGGATCGACACCTCCGGGCTCGACCCGCGGCTGTGGGAGACGGAGATACGCGTCGCCTGCAACCCGTTCAACGTGCTCTGCGGCGAACGCGGGGTCGCCCGCGTCTTCGGCCCCCAGAAGGGCGCCACCCCCGCCCAGGTCGAGCATCTCGCGTCGGCCCTCGAACACTGGGCCGACGTTCTGACCCGCGATCTCGGCGGCCGGTTCGACCTCCGTACCGACCTCTACACCGGTCCCGGAACCGGCGCCTCCGGCGGTCTCGGCGCCGGGCTGGCCGCCCTCGGCGCCCAGTTGCTCCCCCGCTTCGACGTCCTGCTGGACCATCTCGACCTCGACGCCCGGCTCGCCCGCGCCGATCTGATCCTCACCGCCGAGGGCGCGCTGGACCACCAGACCCCGCGCGGCAAGGTCCCCGCCGAGGTCGCCCGCCGCGCCAAGCGGTACGGACGGCCCGTGCTCGCCCTCGCCGGCACCCTCGGCGACGGCGCCCACCAGGTGCGCGCGGCGGGCGTCGACGCCTACGGCTCGATCCTGCCCGCGCCGGTCAGCCTCACCGAAGCCCTCAGCCGGGGCGGCGAGTTCCTCACCGACGCCACCGAGCGCGCGATGCGGATGGTGCTGATCGGGACCCGGCTGTCGGCTCAGAACGAGCCGGTGGGGTCCGGGACACACCGGCCGTCCTCGGTGCGGTAGTTCCACCGGGCGCCCTCGGTGACCAGTTCCCGTACGGCCCGTACGAAGCGCTCGACGTGCTCGTCGGGGGTGCCCGCCCCGAAGCTGACCCGGATCGCGTTCAGCGACCGCTCGCCCGGCGCCGCTTCCGGGGCGCCGCACTCCCCCGGCTGCTCCGCGTCGCTGCCGAGCAGGGTCCGCACCAGCGGATGGGCGCAGAAGAGGCCGTCGCGCACCCCGATCCCGTACTCGGCGGAGAGCGCGGCGGCGAAGTGGGAGCTGTTCCAGCCCTCCACCACGAAGGAGATCACGCCGACGCGCGGCGCGTCGTCGCCGAAGAGGGAGAGGATCCGCACCTCGGGGACGGCGGCGAGCCCCTCGCGGACGGTGGCGATCAGCTCCCGCTCCCGCGCCACGAGCCCCTCGAACCCGGCCTCCGTGAGCGCCTTGCAGGCGGAGGCGATGGAGTAGGCGCCGATCACGTTCGGCGAACCGGCCTCATGACGGGCGGCCGTGGTGTGCCACTCGACCGCCACCCCGCCGTCCGCCCGGCGCGCGACCGTACGGGAGGCACCGCCGCCCGCCAGGTACGGCTCCGCCTCCTGGAGCCAGTCGGCCCGCCCGGCCAGCACCCCGGCGCCGAACGGCGCGTACAGCTTGTGCCCCGAGAACGCCACCCAGTCCACGTCCAGTTCCTGGACGGAGACGGGGTGGTGCGGCGCGAGCTGCGCCGCGTCCAGCACGATCCGGGCGCCGTGGGCGTGCGCGGCGGCGGCCAGCTCCCGTACCGGCCACAGCTCACCGGTCACGTTCGACGCGCCCGTCACACAGACCAGCGCGGGCCCGTACGGGTCCCGGTCCGCCAGCGCCCGCTCCAGCGTGGTGACCGCCTCCTGCGGGGTACGGGGGGCGTTGAGGTACGTCACCCGCGCGTCCCGCCACGGCAGCAGCGACGCGTGGTGCTCGGTCTCGAAGACGAACACCTCACACCCGGCCGGGATCACGGCCGCCAGCAGATTGAGCGAGTCGGTCGTGGAACGGGTGAAGACGATCTGGTCACCGTCCCGACAGTCCAGGAACTCGGCGACCGTCGCGCGGCTGTTCTCGAAGAGATCGGTGGAGAGCTGCGAGAGATAGCCCGCCCCCCGGTGCACGCTGCCGTAGTACGGCGCGTACGCGGCCACATCGTCCCAGACCCGCTGGAGCGCGGGCGCGCTGGCGGCGTAGTCCAGCGCCGCGTAGGTGACCTCGCCCCCGGTGACCAGCGGCACGGTGACATCCCGGCCGAGGACGGGCAGCGGGGCGGCGGTGTCGATGACGGCGGCGGCGTGGGCGTGAGCGGACATGACGGAACTCCTGGCGGCAGGGCGGAAGACGGGGACACCCACCGGGCCGGGAGCCGGGACATACCGATACCTCGACCGGCGCCGGAGCGCGGGCATAGACGTCGAGAGGTGTCGGAACTACCCAGGTATGGGACCGAGTACGGACCGGGACGCGCGCGTTCCATCAACGCGACCGCGACCGCGACCAGCCGGGGTGGGGGTGAGAAGGGTGCTGAAGAAGGGGCGTTCAGCCCTAGCGCATTCGCTTGCTCACGAGACTGCTCCCTTGAGGACCAGGACCCCAGGGTTCGCAGGGGTCCGCGCTTGCCGCGGGCCTCGCTGCCAGCGGCCTGGTCTTCACCCGGGGCACCCCGCCACGGACGGAGGGTTGCCGGACAGCGGGCCGGGGCCGTAGTCGCTGTCGCTCATGACCTGCGAGGACGCTATGTCACCCGCCCCACCCCCCGCAACCCCGGCCCACCATCCGGACACCCCTCGGGCCCCAGGCGTCGGCCCGGGGCCCGAGGGGTGGGGCGGCCGGTCAGGCGGTGGTCGCGGTGATCCAGCGGGTGAGGGAGGTGGCGGCCGCGCCGGAGTCGAGGGACTCCGCCGCCCGCCCCATCGCGTCCGAGAGCTGCGACGCCAGCGGCGCCGCCGTCGGATCCAGCGCCACCAGCGCGGCCGCCGAGTTCAGCAGCACCGCGTCCCGTACGGGCCCCCGCTCCCCCGCGAGCAGCCGCCGGGCGACATCCGCGTTGTAGGAGGCGTCGGCGCCCCGCAGGGCTTCGACCGGGACCAGGTCGAGGCCGACATCCCGGGGGTCGAAGCGCTCTTCCCGGACGGCCCCGTCCCGTACCACCCAGACCCGGGAGGTCGCGGTCGTGGTCAGCTCGTCCAGGCCGTCGTCGCCCCGGAAGACCAGCGCGGTGGAGCCGCGTTCGGCGAGGACGCCCGCGAGGATCGGCGCCATGCGGGCGTCGGCGACGCCGGTGGCCTGGGCGGTGACCTTGGCCGGATTGGTCAGCGGGCCGAGGAAGTTGAAGGTGGTGCGGATGCCGATCTCGCGGCGGGCGGCGGCCACATGCCGCAGCGCGGGGTGGAACTTCACCGCGAAGCAGAAGGTGATGCCCGCCTCTTCGGCGACCTCGGCGACGCGCCCCGGCGACAGTTCCAGGTTGACCCCGAGCTTCTCCAGGACGTCGGAGGCGCCGGAGGCGCTGGAGGCGGCGCGGTTGCCGTGTTTGACGACCTTCACGCCCGTACCGGCGACGACGATCGCGGACATGGTGGAGATGTTGACGGTCTTGGCGCCGTCACCGCCGGTGCCGACGATGTCGACGCTGGGTCCGGGGACGTCGATGAGGTGGGCGTGGGCGTACATGGTCCGGACGAGTCCGGAGATCTCCTCGACGGTCTCGCCCTTGGCCCGCAGGGCGACGGCGAAGGCCGCGATCTGGGCGTCGGTGGCCGCACCGCTGAGGATGCGGTCCATCGCCCAGGCGGTGGCGTCGGCGCTCTGGTCGCGCTGGTCGAGGAGGGCGTTGAGAACGGTGGGCCAGGAGTGGGCCAGCCCGCTGTCGCCGCCTGCCGGGGTCTCAACGCTCATGGTCCGCTCCAGGGTCCATCGAATCGACTGGGAAGTGTCCCGAACGGGGGACACCGTCCACCCTATCCAGTGCGGGGAACGGCGAAGAGCCCCGTCCGGCGGTTGGACGGGGCTCCGCGCTGTGGCGATCAGTCGGTCAGTCGATCCGTGTGATCAGTCGATCTCTCGATCTGTCTGAGCCTCTGTGGCTCGGTGAACCGGTGTCCCGGCCTCGCGGCCGGTGCGGTGACCGGCCGGAGGGGCCGGTCACCCGCGATCAGTGGTGGCCGTGGCCCTCGCTGATCTCCTTGTACTCCTCCGGCGTGGCCTTGGGGATCTGGTTGCCCTCCCCGTAGAAGCCCTTGCTGAGGCTGACCCGGGTCTTCTCGATGATGCCGGGCTTGCGCTCGACACCGTTCTCGTCGACCGTCGGGCCGAGCTCCAGCGGCTTGGGCTGCTCATGCGAGGTGAGGGTGTAGAGCGCGCCCTGGCTGAGCGGCTCGTGGACCTCGATGAACTCACCGTGCGGCAGTCGCTTGATGATGCCGGTCTCGCGACCGTGCAGCACCTTGTCGCGGTCGCGGCGCTGGAGACCCAGGCAGATGCGCTTCGTGGCGATGAAGGCGAGGACCGGTCCGACGAAGAAGAAGATCCGGACGAACCAGGTGATCGCGTTGATCGACAGGTTGAAGTGCGTGGCCCAGATGTCGTTACCGCCACCCACCAGCATGATGAAGTACGCGGTCAGCCAGGCCACACCGAACGCGGTCCGGGTCGGGGCGTTGCGCGGGCGGTCCAGGATGTGGTGCTCGCGCTTGTCGCCGGTGACCCAGGACTCGATGAACGGGTAGACGGCGATGGCGGCCAGCATCAGCGGGAAGACCAGCAGCGGGATGAAGACACCCAGGACCAGGGTGTGACCCCAGGCGTTGATCTCCCAGCTGGGCATCACACGGACCAGACCCTCGGCGAAGCCCATGTACCAGTCCGGCTGGGCGCCGGTGGAGACCAGGTCCGCCCGGTAGGGGCCGATACTCCACACCGGGTTGAGCGTCGCGATGGCGGCGATCACCGAGATGACACCGAAGACCAGGAAGAAGAAGCCTCCGGCCTTGGCCATGTAGACCGGCAGCAGCGGCATGCCGACGACGTTCTTCTCGGTGCGGCCCGGACCCGCGTACTGGGTGTGCTTGTGGTACACGACGAGGATCAAGTGGGCCACGAGCAGACCCAGCATGATGCCCGGCAGCAGCAGGATGTGGATCGAGTAGAACCGGCCGACGAAGTCGTGGCCCGGGAACTCCCCGCCGAACAGGAACATCGAGATGTACGTGCCGACGACCGGCACGGACAGGATCGCGCCCTGCATAAAGCGGACACCGGTGCCGGAGAGCAGGTCGTCCGGGAGCGAGTAGCCGGTGAAGCCGGTGAACATGCCGAGGACGAGCAGCAGGAAGCCGAAGAGCCAGTTGACCTCGCGCGGCTTGCGGAACGCGCCGGTGAAGAAGACGCGCATCATGTGCACCATCATCGCGGCGACGAAGATCAGCGCGGCCCAGTGGTGGATCTGCCGGATCAGCAGGCCACCGCGGACATCGAAGCTGATCTCCACGGTCGACGCGTACGCCTCCGACATCCGCACGCCCTGCAACGGGACGTACGAGCCGTGGTAGACGATCTCGTTCATCGACGGCGAGAAGAACAGCGTCAGATACACACCCGTGAGGATGATGATGACGAAGCTGTAGAGGCAGATCTCACCGAGCATGAAGGACCAGTGGTCCGGGAAGATCTTGCGCATGTTGGCCTTGGCCAGGGTGTAGATCCCCAGCCGGCCGTCGGCCCAGTCGGCGACGCGCTCGCCCGCGGGCGCTTTGCCCTTGGCCTTGGTGGCCTGGGTCTCGGTCACAGTGCTCATCCGCGCTCCCAGAAGGAAGGACCGACGGGCTCGTCGAAGTCACCGAGCGCGTGGAGGTTGCCCTCAGCGTTCACACCGATCCGCAGCTGCGGCAGTGCGTGACCCGCGGGGCCGAAGATGACACGGGCTCCGTCGGAGAGGTCGAAGGTGGACTGGTGGCACGGGCAGAGCACGTGGTGGGTCTGCTGCTCGTAGAGGCTGATCGGGCAGCCGACGTGGGTGCAGATCTTGGAGAACGCCACGATGCCCTCGTGGGACCACTCCAGCTCCCGCTTGTCCTTGATGTCGTCGGGACGGATCCGGACGATCATCAGGGCGGCCTTGGCGATCTGGGACTGGAAGTTGTGGTCTTCCTCGGTGAGCCCCTCGGGCATCGCGAAGACCAGCGAACCGACCGTGATGTCCTCGGGACGCAGCGGCTGGTGCGTGTTCATGTTGATGAGCTGCTTGCCCTTGGCCCACAGGGTGGAGCGGAGCTTCTTCTCCGGCAGCGGACCGAGGTCACGCAGCAGCACCACGCCCGAGAGCGGGACCAGCGCCAGCGCACCGAACATGGTGTTGCGCACCAGCTTGCGGCGGCCGAAGCCGGACTCTTCGGCGCCCGCCTTCCAGTCGGCCATGACCTTGGCCTTGACCTCGGGCGACGCCTCGATCGGGTGACGCTCGTCGGCGACCTCGACATCGGACATCAGGGTGCGGGCCCAGTGGACCGCGCCCGCGCCGATGAAGAAGAGCGCCGCGCCCAGCGTCAGGCCGAGCGAGAAGTTGAGCGCGCTCACCCGGCCGATGGGCCAGATGTAGACGAGCTTGTCGACCGGGAAGATCACGAAGCACGCGATGAAGGCGACGGTCGCGAGCATCGAGAGCACGAAGAAGAGTGCCACGGTGCGCTCGGACCGCTTGGCGGCCCGCTCGTCGATGTCCTGGATACGCGGCTTGTGCTCGGGCAGACCCGGGTCGGCGAACGGGTTGTCGTCCGTCCGGTGGGCTACGGCGGTGCTGCCGTGCCCGGCCGCGTCGTGCGCGGCGGCCTGCTCTGACGGCAGGTTCTCTGGAATGTCTTGGCTACTCATGACTTCTTGGCCTTAGCGGTGTGGGCACCGACCCAGACGGCGACTGCGATGAGCGCGCCCAGACCGAAGATCCAGGCGAACAGACCCTCGACGACCGGGCCGAGACCGCCCAGCCTCAGACCGCCGGGGTTGGCCGCCACCTTGGGGTCGTTCATCTCCTCGACGTAGGCGATGATGTCCCGCTTCTCCTGCTCCGGCAGCACGCCGTCAGGATAGGACGGCATGTTCTGCGGGCCGGTCAGCATGGCCTCGTAGAGGTGCTTGGCGCTGACACCCTCCAGGCTGGGGGCGTACTTGCCGTTGGTCAGGGCGCCGCCCTTACCGGTGAAGTTGTGGCACTGGGCACAGTTGGTACGGAAGAGGTCACCGCCCTTGGCGATGTCGGCACCCTTGGGGCTGTACTGCTTCTCGGTCGGCGTGATCGGGCCGGCGCCGAGGCCGGCGATGTACGCGGCCATCTGGTCGATCTCGGCCTGCGTGTAGACGACCTTCTTCTTGGGCACCTGCGCGCCGGGCTGCTGGGCCGGCATACGGCCGGTGCCGACCTGGAAGTCGACGGCGGCGGAGCCGACGCCGATCAGGCTCGGGCCGTCGGTCGTGCCCTGACCACTGGTTCCGTGGCAGCTGGCGCAGCCGACGGTGTAGAGCTTCTTGCCCTCCTCGATGGCGAGGGACTGGGCGGTTTCATCGGCCTGCGCCTTGTCCGCGGGCGCGAACGCGGCGTACAGCCCCCCCGTGGCCGCCAGCGCGATAAGGAGGACGACGAGCGCCGCCAGCGGATGGCGTCGTCGTGCGGAGAGCTTTTTCACGGATTACCCCGGTGTCAGGATTTTCTGCGTCGATGCTTCTGGGCTGAGTACGTCGGGCAACGGGTGCCCGTGCCGTTACTTGATCATGTAGATCGTGGCGAAGAGGCCGATCCAGACGACATCGACGAAGTGCCAGTAGTAGGACACGACGATGGCGGAGGTCGCCTGCTCGTGGGTGAATCGCCTGGCCGCGTACGTCCGCCCCAGGACCAGCAGGAAGGCGAAGAGTCCGCCCAGCACGTGCAGTCCGTGGAATCCGGTGGTCAGGTAGAACACCGATCCGTACGGGTCAGACGAGAGGGAGAGCCCGTGCTGGACCAGCTCGGTGTACTCGTACACCTGGCCGCCGATGAAGATCGCGCCCATGATGAACGTGACGATGAACCACGTCCGGAGCTTCTTCACGTCACCGCGCTCGGCGGCGAAGACGCCGAGCTGACAGGTGAGGGAGGAGAGCACCAGGATCGTGGTGTTCGTCAACGAGAACGGGAAGTTCAGGAGGTCGGCCCGCTCGGACCAATACTCGGCGCCTCTCACTGAGCGCAGAGTGAAGTACATCGCGAAGAGGGCCGCGAAGAACATCAGCTCGGAACTGAGCCAGATGACTGTTCCGACGCTGGTGAGGTTCGGCCGATTGACCGACGGGTGCGCGTGCCCGGTTTCTACTGTCGTTGCTGTCGCCACGACCGACATTATGTCGGTCGCTTATCCCGCCCTCACTCCGGGGGGTGCCGTTCGGTGTGTCCGTGGCACTGATAGTGGACCGTTCCAGTGTCGTTCCCGGTCGGCCGCCTGATCACGGTGTGCCCGAACGGCCCATCGAAGGCGTGTCCGAACCGCTGCCCCGGGGCAGTTGGAACGAGTAGCATCCGGCCCACTGGTGCTTGATCCGACACGTGGTCCGAGAACAGCGAACCGTCGAAGTCACGGAGGAACGATGCAGCCGACCGCCACCGTGCTGGTCTACAGCGATGACGCCAACACCCGCGAACAGGTGAGGCTGGCCACGGGACGCAGGCCCGCGGCTGACGTTCCCCCGGTCGAGTTCATCGAGTGCGCCACGCTCCCGGCCGTGCTCGCCCGGCTCGAAGCGGGCGGGGTGGATGTCTGTGTCCTGGACGGGGAGACCGTCCCGGCGGGCGGGATGGGGGTCTGCCGCCAGATCAAGGACGAGATCTTCAACTGCCCGCCGGTGCTGCTGCTGATCGGGCGGCCCCAGGACGCCTGGCTGGCCACCTGGAGCCGGGCCGAGGCGGCGGTGACGCTGCCGGTGGAGCCGGTGGAGTTCGCGGAGGCGCTGGCGGGGCTGCTGCGGGGCCGTCTGGCCGGGGCGGCATAAGAGTGCCGTAAACCCTTCCGTACGCCCTGGGAGGCCCCTCAGGGCCCTTCTGACCCACGCGTCGGACACGCCCGTGCCCGGTGCCCCCGACGGGGA
>NZ_JBHVHF010000032.1:0-41880 GCF_042800315.1 Streptomyces sp. NPDC057638 | reverse complement strand
CCCATCGGCATCCTCCGCAACATCCAACGCCCCGTCTACGACACCCAGATGGCCGACCAACTCGACACCGCCATCGAACAGAACGGCAAGGGCGACCTTCCGCTGCTGCTCGCCGGAGGGGATACCTGGACGGTCGTCGGCTGACGAGCCGTCCCCGTATCGACGGCACGATCCGTTGGTGAGGAGCAGCGCCGAGGAGCGGTGACGAGGACCCGGCGGCGACGAGTGGTACCGAGGAGCGGCGGCGCGGACCACCGGCGCGGACCGATGGCGAGGAGCAGTGGCAAGGACCGGTGGCGAGCCCCCGGCGGAAGTGATCGTTCACCCCCGTTCAGCCCGACCGAGGAGGAGAAGTGAGCACACCTGCCCCCGCCCCCACTTCGGGTTCCGTTTCCCTGCGGCAGCCCAGTCTCGGCTGGCTGGAAGCCGTGGTGGGCGACGGCTTCGCCGACTCCCTCAAGGAGGGGCTCAGCCGCTCCCGGTACAGCCGCAGCAGGGGGAGTGTGCCCCGCCACGCCGCCGGGCCCGCCGCGGGCGCCGCGCCGGGCCCGGCCGGGGAGCCGCCGCTCCTGGTGGCGCTCCCCGACCTCCCCGCTGACCTGGACGAAGAGGACGACGACCAGGTCTGGCGGGAACGCCGTCGGCTGGCCCGTGCCGTCCACGACGAACTCGGCACCGCGCTCTCCACCGCGGCCCGCCGGATCGGGCAGCTGACGGTGGACGGCGAACCCGCCGACGCCCATTTGGACGCTGCGCTACGCGCCGTCCAACAAGCCCTGGAAGCCGCCCGAAGCCTCGCCGGAGGGCTTCACGAACAAACCGCCGTGCCTCCTTTGGTTCGGGCTCTGGAGGAGTTCGCGGGGGTGACAGCTCCGACATTGACTGACGTTTCAGTCAGTTCAACCGGCGATGAGAGACTAATTTCGGACATCTGTCGAAGGGAGCTGTACCTCACCGCGCGGGAGGCGATGCGGAACGCCTTCCTGCATGCTCAGGCCCGGCAGGTGACCGTGACGTTGCGTTTCACCCGGCGCTGGACGCATCTGGGGGTCCAGGACGACGGGGTGGGGTTCGCGGCGGACGCGCTGCTGGCGCCGGGGTACCGGGCACCCGGTTTGCGATCGATGACGGATCGGGTGGAGGACCTGGGAGGGCGGCTCACCATCGAGAGCGCCCCGGGCCAGGGCACCCGTATCCAGGCCCACCTCCCCCTCCGCCCCACCCCCTGACCCTCCCCCAGCCTTGGGCTGGGGGAGCCCCATCGGGGCAGCGGGTTCCCCCGGCGCGGGCACGGGTTCCCCACCCGCGCCGGGGCCGCCGGCCCGGCGGACCGTGGGCCCGCCGGGCACCGCCCCTCCGCACGACGGAGGGCCCTGCCGGGGGAATCCTGGCAAGGCCCTGACGACGGGATGGGGTCTCACGCCATGACGCCCCGTGGGCGGGGCATCGTGGTGCGCTGACGCCTCGTGGGGTGAGGCGCCGTGGGGTCGTGGCGTCCTGTGGGGTACGACGCCGCGGGGTCGAGGGTCACCGGAGGTGGAACACCCCCCGGGTCGAGAGGTCGAGAGGTCGAGAGGTCGAGGTCAAGGGGGGTGAAACGCCCCCGGATCGAGCGAGATCAAACGTCCCTCGGGTCGAGGGAGGTGAAACGCCCCTCCGCACGGGGCGTCACACGCGAGGCCGAAGCCTCACACGAACGCGGCCCGGTGATCCGCCGCCCAGGCCGCGTACGTCCTGGCCGGCCGCCCGACCAGATCGCTCACGGTGGAGACGACACCGGCCTTCGCCTCGGCCCGCTGCCGCTCCGCACTCTGCAGAAACGCTTCCACCACGGCCCTCGGATACCGCTGGAGCAGCCGTAGCCGCGCCTGTTCCCGATCGAGTTCCTCGAACCGCAGCCGTCGTCCGATCAGCCGGGACAGCCGATCGGTCTGTTGCCGGGCGGTGATGGGTTCGGGCCCGGAGAGGGCGTACGCCGTGCCCGCGTGCCCCGGTTCGGTGAGGACTCGCGCGGCGACGGCCGCGATATCGCGCGGGTCCACACAGGAGATGGGTGAGGTCCCGTACAGCGCGCGGACGACTCCTTCGGCGCGGATCCCCGGCGCCCACATCAGTGTGTTGGACATGAAGGTCCTGGCCCGCAGAAACGTCCAGTCGAGGCCGGACTGACGGATGAGCAGTTCGTTCTCGCGCTGACGACGGGTGATGAGGTCCCGTGCGTCGGCGTCGGTGACGGACATCATGGAGAGTTTGACCAGGTGGCGCACTCCGGCCGCCTGGGCCGCCGCGGTGAACCGGGCGTCATCCGGCTCGTCGGGGCTGTTGGTGACGAGGAAGGCGGCGCGGACTCCGCGCAGCGCGCGGTCGAGTGAGCAGCGGTCCGCGTAGCTTCCCTGGACCACCTGTACCTGAGGGCTGGTCACGGGCGCCCGCCGTGGTTCGCGGGCGAGGATGCGCAGTCGTTTCCCGTCGGCGGTGAGCAGCGCGAGGAGTTCTCGTCCGACCGCGCCGGTCACCCCGGTCACCAGGATCATGGATGGTCCCCCCCTTCCATGGACCTCGGCCGCTCAGGCCGATAACGCGGGGCCGGTGAAGGTGACGGCGAATGCGAGATGGCCGTCCTGCTGTCCGTTGATCTGCACGGTCGTGGTGTGGGGGATCCGGCTGGGCAGGACCGCGGCCTGGATCCAGCAGGGCCGGTCGAACTCCACATACCGGTAGTAACGGGTGCGGCCGGAGGTCGGGACGAAGGGGACGGCGGTCAGCGCACAGGCCGCCTGCCGTGCCGACTCCAGCAGCAGCATGCCCGGTACATGGTCGTTGGGCCGCTGGAAGAGGGTCGGGTGACTCGTGTCGACCCTCAGCTGCCAGACGTACTCCATCGCCGTGGCCGACAGGACGACGTCCTCGACGCGGGTGCGTCCCACGCGCTCCGGCTCCAGCGGGGCGGTCCGGGGTATGGACACGCCGGGCCGGGCGCTCTCACCGCGCATCCGCCGGTAGACGCCGGGGCTGGTATAGCGGGACGCCGAGCTTCCGGAGGCGATGAGGCACCCCCCGCGCTTGACATCCCAGGTGATGTCGGCGCTGGCGGGGACTCCGCCGCGCCAGGTGAGGTTGGCGCAGTTCACCTCGACATCGATCTCCTGCGGGCTGTCCCCGGCGGCCAGGTGCTCGGGCACGCAGGTGTACTCCAGTCCGGCGAGCAGGAACTGATAGCCGATCGGTACGCCGTACGCTGCGTGGCACACCAGCATGCCCGCCTGCCGCATCGTCTCCGCTACCAGCAGCGGGTCGTGCGATCGGCCCTGGTCCGTCGCGACCGACCCGTAGAACGGGTGGTCGTGCGGCCAGACCGCCCTGATCGAGAACTGATCGTCCCCCTCGTGTGTCCATCCCGTCAGGAAGGCGTCCTCGGGTCTGGTGCGATGGACTTGGTCCATCAGAACCGGGAGAACGGTACGGGAATGGGGCTGAGTGGGCGCTGATTTGCTCACAACTGTTGCTTCGGGCATGGGTCCCCCCAGGGCTCATGGCTGGAAAGCTGGTGTGGCGTGCGCTTAGTGCTAATATACAGACTCAGCGGTTTTTTTTTAACCCTCAGATGTCGATGGCCCTCGATGGAAGCGGAAGAGGTCCGTCGGGCCCCCGTAGGAAGTAGGAGGCAGATGTGGCCAAGCAGGACCGGGCCATCCGCACTCGTCGGGCGATCCTGGAGGCAGCGGCCAACGTCTTCCAGAAGCAGGGCTACCAGGGCGCGACCATCACCGAGATCCTGAGGGAGGCGGGGGTCACCAAGGGTGCCCTCTACTTCCACTTTCAGTCCAAGGAGGAGCTGGCCCAGGGGGTGATAGAGGCCCAGGAGCCCCAGCCGGTCCCGGATCAGCCCCTCAAGCTCCAGGAGCTCATCGACAGTGGACTGATGCTGAGCTACCGGCTCCGGACCAACCTCCTCGCTCGGGCCGGTGTGCGTCTGTCGATGGACCAGCAGGCCCACTCGCTCGACCGCCGGGCTCCCTTCATCCGATGGCAGGAGTCGGTTTTGAGCACCCTGTGCGCAGCCAAGGAGAACGGTGAGCTGCTTCCGCATGTGGTTCCGGCTGAGACCGCGGATGTGCTCGTGGGCGCCTTCGCGGGCATCCAGGTGATGTCCCAGACCCTCAGTGACTACGAGGACCTTGAGGGGAGGTGTGTGACCATGCAGCGCCACATCCTCGCGGGCATCACGGTGCCCTCCGTACTGAACGCGCTCGACATGTCGATGGAGCGCAGCGGGCGGCTCGCCGTCGCGACCGAGGAGGTCGAGGCGGGCGAGGCCGTGAGCTGACGGACGGCGGCGTGGTGCGCCGCCGGCGCACCACGCGGCATCAGAGGTTGGTCCCGCCGGAGACATCGATGTACTGACCGGTGATCCAGCGGGAGTCGTCGGAGGCGAGGAAGGCCACCATGTCGGCGACGTCCGCCGGTTCACCGATCCGCTGGAAGACGGAGGCCGCGGCGAGCAGGGCCGCCCCCTCCGGGTTCGCGCGCCGTTCGGCGTTCATGTCGGTGGCGATGAAACCGGGCGCCACCGCGTTCACGGTGATACGACGGGGGCCGACGGCCTTGGCCAGCGCCAGCGAGAGCGTGTCGATGGCGCCCTTGCTCATGGCGTAGGCGATCGACTCGGGGAAGGCCACCCGGGTCGCGGCCGAGGAGACGTTGACGATCCGTCCGCCGTCCCGCATCCGGGTGAGCCCGAGCTGGGCCAGGAAGAGCGGCGCCTTGACGTTGACCGCGAAGATCCGCTCATAGGTCTCGGAGGTCAGTTTCTCGATCGGCCCCGAGCGGCTGGTGGCGGCGTTGTTGACCAGGATGTCCAGCGCGACCGGCTCGCCGATCGCCTCCAGCGCCGCGTCGAACCCCGCGAAGAGGGTCTCCGCGTCGCCGGGGGCGCCCAGCCGGGCCTGGACCGCGAAGGCCCGGCCGCCCTCCTCTTCGATCCGCTCGACGGCCTCCCGCGCCGCCGTGCCGTTCTCCCCGTAGTGCACGGCGACCAGGGCGCCGTCCTGGGCCAGTCGATGGGCGATGGCCCGTCCGATCCCCCGGCTCGCGCCGGTGACCAGTGCGGTCTTCCCTGTGAGTGAGCCCATGGACGCCCCCCGCGTGCCTGGGCCGGCGGAGCATCCGCCAGACCGTTCGATTACTGACGAGTGAACCGTCACCATACATTTTCCGGTGGCACTCGAATAGCGGCCTGAAGAGGTCTTGAAACGCGCTTTGTACGCAACAGACCCCCGCCCCGGCAGGCACCTTCGCCCGGAGGGCCGAGGCCGCGTGATCGTGATCCTGGCCGAAAGTCGACGCAGAGATGAACGCGCGGCGACGATGGAATGACGGTCCGTCAATTTCTTGGTGACGGAAGGGTTCTGGCCTATCTCGCCATCTCTCCGTCCACGCTCCGCGCCATGCGGCTGACCTGCCCTCCTGGTCACGCGCGCGCGGGTGTACCACCGGCGTTCATGGGCGCGCGGGGCGCGCTGGCCGGGAGTGGTCGGTGGTGAACGCGAAGGCTTCCGTGAGCGTGTCAGGGGTTGTAGACGCACAGGGGAGGACGTCACCCACGAGGCCCTCTGTCCGTCATGCCCCACGCCATGGCGGGCCGACCCCACCTCCGTATGCCTCCGTACGCCAGCGCGTACCAGCGCTGTGCCGGAACTCCCGCGCCATGCCCACCCCGCCCCACTGAGGAGTGCCGCATGACCACCGCACGACGCACGCTGACCGTCCCCCCTTTCTACTGCCCCCTGCCCGAGGCGCGTTACGGGCGGCCGGACGAGATCGACGAGGCCGCCGTCGCCTGGGTCCTCGACCGCGGTGTCCGGGACCGCGGGGACCGCATGACCGCCATGAAGGCGGGCTGGTACCTCGCCTGTTGCCTGCCCCGCCTGCGCGACGAACCCGCGGTGCCCCTCCTCAACCTCCTGTACTGGGCGACGGCCTGGGACGACGACCTCGACACGACCCCGGGTCTCGACCAGCCCGCCGGAATGGTCCGCCATGTCGCGCGGCTGCGGCGCGCCATGGCCTACCCCGAGGCGGCCCTGCCGCCGGACCAGCCCCTCCTCCGTTCCTTCCAGGAGATCTGGCGGGGCCTGGCCGCGCACAGCACCCCCGGCCAGCTCGCCCAGTTCCGCCAGGGCTTCTGCGACTACCTCGACGGGGTGCTCTGGAAGAGCGTCAACCAGGCCACGGGGGAGCTGCCCGAACTCGGCGACTACCTCATCATGCGGGCGAACGACGTCGCCGGGCCCTGGCTGTCGGTCCTGACCCAGATCGGCGCCGGGTACGAACTGACCGCGCGGGAGCTGGCCCATCCCGGGGTGCGTGCCTGCGTCGAGGCGATGTCGGTACTCGTCGGACTCGACAACGACCTGCTCTCACGGCACAAGGAGCGGCTCTTCGGCGTCTTCGACCAGGACGCCGTCGCGGTCATGCGACGAGACCACGCCTGTCCGGTGGACGAGGCGGTGGAACACGTCCGCGCGCTACGGGACCGGATCATGACGCTCTATCTGCGGCTCCGCGACCAGCTCGCGGCCGACGCGGGTCCCGTGGTGGCCCGGTTCGTCCACGACATCGGCTACTGGGTCCGGGGCCAGATCGTCTGGGCGGCGTTCACCTCCCGCTACAGCAGGCCGGTCGACCCCAGCACAGGGGAGGAGGTGGAGTTCGGCGGCTTCGGGCCGCGCTGGGCCGACGCGCCCGCCGACCCCGACCCCTCCCCGCCCGCCGTGGCCCAGATCGCGTGGTGGTGGGAGCAGCTCGACCGGTGACGGCGGGCCGTGCGCGTAAGGAGACTCGACGAGAGCAGAGGACCTCATGACCGTTCAGCCCGTTGACACCTTCACCCGGGGTGCCGCCCCCGGCAGGCTGCCGCTCCTCGGCCACGCGTGGCCGTTGTACCGGGACACCCTCCGCTTCCTGCGCGCGCTGCCCCGCCACGGGGACCTCGTGCGCATCGGGATCGGGCCGGGTGCGCTCCAGGTGATCTGCCACCCGGAACTGGCCCACGAGATGCTCGTGGACCGGGCCCGGGACTTCTCCAAGGGGGGCCCGGTGATGGACCGCTCCCGCACCGTACTCGGCGACGGGCTCGGCACGGTCGACGGACCGGACCACCGCCGCCAGCGCCGGCTGGTGCAGCCCGCCTTCCAGCGCGCCAGGATCGCCGCGTACGTCCCGGTCATGCGGGATCGGGTCCACGCGCTGACCGCGCCGTGGCGGGTGGGCGAAGCGATCGACGCCGTACGGGAGATGGGTGCCCTCACCGCCGAGGTGACCCTGAGCTGTCTCTTCGACGAGCCCGGCCGGGAGCGGGGCCGGGCCGGCGGGCGGCATGACATCCAGGCCGAGGTGACGGCGCTGATGGACGGCCTGTTCCTGCGGATGATCAACCCGTTCCCCCGGCTTCCCGTCGCCGGGAGCGGGCGGTACCGCGTCGCCGAGCGCCGGATGCACACCCTCATCGACGAGACGATCGCGCGCTACCGCGCCTCGCGGGAGGGCGGCGGCCTGCTGCGGACGATGATGGCCTCCGTGGACGACGAGGGCAGACGGTTCACCGACGCGGAGCTCCACGACCAGTCGATCACGCTGCTCATGGGGGGTACGGAGACCACCGCGGCGCTGCTGGCCTGGGTCTGGCACCTGCTGGACGAGAACCCGAGGGAGGAGCGTCGCCTGCACGCCGAGGTGGACGAGGTGCTGGGCGGACGGGACGTCACCGCGGCGGACCTGCCCCTGCTGCGCCACACCCGGAACGTCATCGCCGAGGCGCTCCGGCTCTATCCGCCCGGGTATCTGGTCACCCGGCGCGCGGTGACCGACACCCGTCTCGGCGGCATCCCCGTGCGGGCCGGAACCGATCTCGCCTACAGCCCCTACATCCTCAACCGGGACGCCCGGTTCTTCGACCACCCCGACGCGTTCACGCCCGACCGCTGGGCCGACCGGCCACCACCCGGGCGCCGCTCCCCGTATCTGCCCTTCGGGGCGGGCGCCCGCAGGTGTGTCGGTGATCTCTTCGGGCTCACCGAGAGCCAGGTCGCCGTGGCGACCATCGCCCAGAGGTGGTCGCTGCGACGCCCTCCCGGAGCGCCGCCGAGCGTCCCTCTCGCCCGGATGACGCTGCGGCCCGCTCCCGCCGCGCTGATCGCCGTCCCCCGGCGGGACGTCGCACCGGGGGGCGGTTCGATGGCGCCCTGACCCGGTGGGCGCGGTGGGCCGCCCGGCTCCCGGGCGGGGCCGGTGCCCGGGCCGGCCGCGGCTCCCGCGAGCCGGGCCGGCCGGTACGGGGGAGCGCCCTGCACCGCGTCGGCCCCCACGGTCCGCCGTGGCGGGCGGCGGGCCCCGTCCCGTGCCCCCCGTCCGTCTCCTGCCCCGTCCCGTGCCCCCCGTCCCGTGTCCCCGTCCCGTGCCCCCGCCTCCTCGCTTCCCGCGCCCTCCGGCACCACCCTGGCCCCGGGTGTCGCCCAGCTCTTCCGTACCACCGAGCCCGCCGTGTCGGCTCCCTCCGTACGGCCCCTCCGTGCCACCGGGGGAGCGGCGGCACCCCTCGGAGTCCCGTCGCACGGAACCCCCTTCGGTCACCCCGCGCACCACGCCTCTTCCGTGAACCCGCACCCCGCCCCCGGTGGCGACGAGCCGCACGACCAGCGCCACGACGGCCTCCCGGCCTCCTGCGCCCCGGGGCCGGGACACCGGTACGGCTCCGCCGCCCCACCCGATGAGGATGTCATGACCCTGACACGAGCCGAGCAGGTCGACCCCACCGAGCGGACCGACCCGGCCAGGCCCGGGAGCACCCCGCCGGTGCTCCCGCGCGTCCGCACACCCGGCGACCTCCGCCGACTGCCGCCCGAGCGGCTGCCCGCGCTGGCGGCCGAGATCCGCGCGCTGCTGATCGAGAAGGTCAGCGCCCGGGGCGGCCACCTCGGCCCCAACCTCGGCGTGGTGGAGCTGACCATCGCCCTCCACCGGGTCTTCGACTCGCCCCGCGACGCGATCGTCTTCGACACCGGCCACCAGGCATACGTACACAAACTGCTCACCGGGCGGGCCGCCGACTTCGACGGGCTGCGGCAGCGCGACGGACTCTCCGGCTACCCCTGCCGCGACGAATCCCCCCACGACCTGGTGGAGAACTCCCACGCCTCCACCGCGCTCTCCTGGGCCGACGGCCTGGCCAAGGGATACGCGCTCACCGGGCGGAGCGACCGCCGCGCCGTCGCGGTCGTCGGCGACGGCGCGCTCACCGGAGGGCTCTCCTGGGAGGCACTGAACAACATCGGCGGCTCCGGCCGCCGGGTCGTCGCCGTCCTCAACGACAACGGCCGGTCCTACGACCCCACCATCGGCGGCCTCGCCGGACATCTCGCCGCCCGCCGCGCCCGGCTCGCCGGGGAGTCCCAGCCGCCCGCGACCGCCCCCGACGGCTCCCTCTTCGAGGCGCTCGGCTTCCGCTGCTTCGGGCCGGTCGACGGCCATGACCTCCCCGCCCTGGAGCGCGCGCTGCGCGCCGCACGCGCCGTCGACGGCCCCACCCTCGTCCATGTCGTCACCGTCAAGGGCAAGGGCCATCCGCCCGCCGAGAGCGACGAGGCCGACCGGCTGCACGCCGTCGGCGTCGTCGACCCGGTCACCGCCCATCCGCTCGCTCCCGCCGCGCCCACCTGGTCCGGCGTCTTCGAACGGGAGATCGCGCGGCTGGGCGCCGAGAACCCCCGCGTCGTCTGCCTCTCGGCCGCGATGGTCCGGCCGACCGGACTGCACACCTTCGCCACCCGCTTCCCCGACCGCGTCTTCGACGTCGGGATCGCCGAACAGCACGCCGTGACCTCGGCCGCCGCGCTCGCCACCGCCGGACTCCACCCCGTGGTCGCCATCTACGCGACCTTTATGAACCGCGCCTTCGACCAGGTACTCCTCGATGTGGCGCTGCACCGCCGCCCGGTCACCTTCGTCCTGGACCGGGCCGGGATCACCGGGCCCGACGGCCCCAGCCACCACGGCATGTGGGACCTGTCGACCTTCGCGCAGGTGCCGGGGCTCGGCATCGCCGCCCCGCGCGACCCCGCCGCGCTGCGCGCCCTGCTGCGGGAGGCCGTGGCCCTGGACCACCCGACCCTGCTGCGCTACCCGAAGGCGGGCGCCGGACCCGATCTGCCCGCGCTGGAACGCCTCGGCGGGATCGATGTGCTCTTCCGCTCCCCGGCCCCGGAGGTGCTGCTGGTGCCGGTCGGACCGATCGCCTCGGAGTGTGTGGCCGCCGCCGCGCGGCTGACCGGCTCCGGAATCCGCTGCACGGTCGCCGATCCCCGCTGGGCCGTGCCCGTGCCCCCGGCGCTCGTCGAACTCGCCGCCGGGCACCGGCTCGTGATCACCGTGGAGGACAACGGGCGCACCGGGGGAGTGGGCGCGCTGATCGCGCAGAGCTGCGCCGACGCCGCCGTTCCCGCCCGGGTGGTCAGCCTCGGTCTGCCCCGGGAGTTCCTCGCCCACGGTTCGCGCGCGGAGCTGCTCGACGCCTGCGGACTGACCGCCCCGGGCATCGTCACCGCCACCCGCCGGGCCCACGCCGCCCTGCGGCCGTACCCGGACGGTTCCTGGTGACGCCGGCGAACGCGCCGCCGCCGACCCGGCCCGCCCCGGGCGTCACCTGCCCCCGCCCGGGACCCTCCGGTACCTGCCCCCGCCGCCCGCCGCCCGGCGCCTCCGTACGGAGTCCCGGCGGGTTCGTCCCGAGTCCCGGCGGGTTCGTCCCGAGTCCCGGCGCGTTCGTACGGAGGTGCCGCCCCCGCCCGCCCCGGCCCGTCCCACCGGGCCCGGCCCCCACCGCCCCTGGAGCACCCGTCCCCCCACCGCCCGTACGGCACCCGGCCCTCAGCGGGTGTGCCGCGCGGGTGTGCCGCGCCCTCATCCGTCCCGGCGCCCCCGACCGGAGGACCCTGTGACCCCCATCGACCTCGGTATGCCCACCACCCTCCCCCAGCCCGTGCCCGGAGGAACCCCGGTCCCCGGCGCGCCCCCGCGCCCGGCCGGCACCGCCTTCCCCGGCACACCGGCTCACGCGGCTCCGCCCGAGCCGCCCGATCCCGCGCCCGCCCCCGCCCGGTCCTCCCGGCGGATCCAGGTGGGCCCGGTCCCCGTCGGCGGCGGCGCGCCCGTCTCAGTCCAGTCCATGACCACGACCGTCACCGCCGATGTGGACGCGACACTGCGCCAGATCGCCGAACTCACGGCGGCGGGCTGCCAGATCGTCCGGGTCGCCGTCCCCTCACAGGACGACGCGGACGCGCTCGCCGTCATCGCCCGCAGCTCCCGGATCCCGGTGATCGCCGACATCCACTTCCAGCCCAGGTACGTCTTCGCGGCGATCGACGCGGGCTGTGCGGCGGTGCGCGTCAACCCCGGCAACATCCGGCGGTTCGACGACCAGGTGAAGGAGATCGCGCGGGCGGCGGGCGACGCGGGTGTCCCCATCCGTATCGGTGTCAACGCGGGCTCGCTCGACCCCCGGCTGCTGGCCCGGCATGGCGCGGCCACCCCACGGGCGCTCGCCGAGTCCGCGCTGTGGGAGTGCTCGCTCTTCGAGGAACACGGCTTCCGCGATCTGAAGATCTCGGTCAAGCACCATGACCCGCGCACCGTGATCGCCGCGTACCGGCTGCTCGCGGGCGCCTGTGACTACCCGCTGCACCTCGGTGTCACCGAGGCGGGCCCGCTGCGGCAGGGCAGTGTCAAGTCGGCCGTCGCCTTCGGGGTGCTGCTGGCGGAGGGCATCGGCGACACCATCCGGGTCTCGCTGACCGCGCCCCCGGTGGAGGAGGTCAAGGTCGGCCAGCAGATCCTCCAGTCCCTGGGGTTGCGCCCGCGCCAGCTGGAGATCGTCTCCTGCCCCTCCTGCGGGCGCGCCCAGGTCGATGTCTACGCCCTGACCGAACGCGTCCAGGCCGCCCTGGACGGCTTCCCGTACCCGTTGCGCGTCGCCGTGATGGGCTGTGTGGTCAACGGGCCGGGCGAGGCGCGCGAGGCCGATATCGGGGTGGCGTCGGGCAACGGAAAGGGGCAGATCTTCGTGCGGGGCGAGGTGGTCAGGACCGTCCCGGAGTCCCGTATCGTCGACGCCCTCGTGGAGGAGGCCCTGCGCCTCGCCGAGGTGGCCGAGACGGCCGACGTGGCCGGGGGGCCCGGGGTGGATCCGGTCCCCGCCGGGGCCGGTGTCCCCGCGACCGCCGGGGAGGGCCGGGCATGACGTCCACCCGGATCCAGCCCGCCACCACCGCGCCGGGCCGCGCCCTCGGCCCCGATCGAGGCCCCGGCCTCGATCCCGGCCCGCACTCCGCCCTCGACCCCGCCGCGATCCGCGCGGCCGTCGACCAGCGCCTCCAGGACTTCCTCGACACCAAGCGCCGTACGGCGGGTGACCCCCTGCTCGCCTCGCTCACCGACCATGTCCGCGCCTTCGTCATGACCGGCGGCAAGCGGGTCCGTCCGCTGCTGTGCGTGGTCGGCTGGCACGCGGCCCAGGGATACGGGGACATGGGGCCCGTCATCACGACGGCGGCGTCCCTGGAGCTCTTCCACGCCTTCGCGCTGATCCACGACGACCTGATGGACGGATCCGACCTCCGGCGCGGACGGCCCACCGTCCACCGCGCCCTGGCGGCCACCCACCCGGGCCATGACGAACCCACGCCGGCCGAGCGGTTCGGGGTCAACGGCGCGGTCCTCGTCGGCGACCTCGTCATGGTGTGGTCCGACGAGATGCTGCACACCTCGGGTCTGCACCATCGTCAGCTCGCCGCCGTACGGCCTCTGCTGGACGCCATGCGTACCGAGGTGATGATCGGCCAGTACCGGGATCTGCTCACCACCGGCCGCCCCACCGAGAACCTCGAATCGGCGCTGACGGTCATCCGGTACAAGACCGCGAAGTACACCGTGGAGCGACCTCTGCACATCGGCGCGGCGGTCGCCGGGGCCGACCGGCACCTCCTGGACACCTGCACCGCCTACGCCATCCCCATCGGCGAGGCGTTCCAGCTCCGGGACGATCTGCTCGGTGTCTTCGGCGATCCACGGCGCACGGGCAAGTCCACCCTGGACGATCTGCGCGAGGGCAAGGCCACCGTGCTGATGGCCCACGCGCTGCGCCGGTCCACCCCCCGGCAGGCGCAGACCCTGCGTACCCTCGTCGGCGACCCCGGTCTCGACGAGGGCGGCGCGGCCGTCGTCCGTGAGCTGCTGCGCGTCACCGGCGCGGCCGACCGGGTCGAGGCGATGATCCGCGCCCGGGTCGACCTGGCCCGGCAGACCCTGGACGAGGCCGCCTTCCCCGACGAGGTGAAGTCCCTGCTCGACACCTTCGCCACGACGGCGGCCCTGCGCACCTCGTGACCCCGCGCGTCAACGGCGCCGCCGCGCGGAAGCGACGGGGGCGGCGCCGTGTCGCGCCCGCGGGATCGTGTTGACGGCCCTGGCCCACCGGGGGCGGGGGCACGGCCGTCAACACGAGCGGATACGCGCCGAATTGCCCTCACAGCCAGGTGTACCGTGAATACGGAACGCTACATTCCGTGTCTGCGGAGGTGACCGACATGGCAGAGCCCGACGGCGACGACCACCCGTCTCCGGCGCCCCGCCCGCCCGACGGCCCCGGAGACGGCCCAGGGGACGGCCCCGGAGACAGAGGCGGCGACGGCGACAGAGACGGCGACCGGGGCGACCGGCGGTCGCGGTGGCGGAGGCTGGGGCCCGAGACGCTCGCGGGCGCGCTGGTGGTGGCGGTCGTCGCGGCCATCGTGCCCATCGCCGTGACGAGTCTGCTGCAAGGCGACGGCGGCGCCCCCGCCGATCCGCGCCCGCCCGCGCCGCCCGCCCCCAGGACCGGCTCCGACACGCCCCCCGCTTGCGCGGGGGTGACCTGCTCCGGCCTCGACCCGGAGAAGACCGGGTGCGGCCGGGGCGCCGTCACCGTCCGGGACACCTGGAAGGGACTGATGAACCTGGAGATCCGCTACAGCACCCGGTGCGGCTCGGTCTGGGCGAAGCTGACCGGCGCCGGGCCCGGTGACACCGTCACCATCACCACCTCGCCCACCCAGCGCGAGGCGGCTGCCGTGGAGTGGGGCAAGACCATCTACACCTCCATGCTCCCCGCCCACCACCGGGACTTCACCGCGCAGGCGACCGCCGTGGCCGTCAAGGGCTATCCCCAGCACGAGATCCCCAAAGGGTACGAACTGCGGATCGGCGCCGACCGCGCCCATCTGCCGACACCGCCCCCACCACCCCCGCCGCCCGCGGGCCCGCCGCCGCCACCGCCGCCGCACGGGGAGGGGCCCCCGCCCCCGGGCGGACCCCCGCCGCCCCCGCCCGGTGGCGGGGCCTGAACGGAGCCGGGGCTCAGGGCCTGTCTGATGGATCTTGCTGGGCTCGCGTGCCTCCCCCAGCTACCGCTGGGGGTGCCCCCAGCCACCGCGCCTCGCCGCGTTGTCGTCAGTCGCCAATGGCCCCCTGTGCCCTTCGGGCACGGGAGGTACCCCCACCGCATTGACTCCCTTCTCCGCCTTGCGATCCACGGCACCAGACCCCGCTCCCTGACCCAGCCTGATCCCTCAGACAGGCCCTAGCTCTCCAGCGCCAGCGCCCGCTCCAGCCAGCCCTGGAAGAGCGGGCCGTCGATGTCGTCCACCGACCGCAGCTTGACGCTGGCCATCTCCCGCGCGCCCGCCGCCAGCCGCCCCGACGCGTCGGGCACCGACTGCCCGCGCCAGAGCCCGAACGTCACATACGTGCCGTACGCCTTCACCAGCGCCACCGGCTGCTTCCCGGGCGCGGCGCCCGCGCTCCACACGGGGTGCCCGTGCCACATCGCGCCCTCCAGGCCGGGCAGCGCCGCGTCGATGATCTTCCTGACCTCCTCGGCGACGGCCCGCAGCGGCTCGTCGATTCCGGCGATGTAGGTGTCGACGGTGGTGTTAGCGGCCATGAGGCCCCCCTTTGCTGAGATCACTCGCTCCGTACGGAGGTGCCGCATCCGCCCTGTGCGGTGGTCCGGCTTCCGTACGCGATGGGTACGGAAGAAGAGACCGGCGCCGCGGGCCGAACTCATCGCTGTCGCTCGCATGTTTTTTCGGCCGGGACCGGGGAGGCCCGTGAGCGGGCGCCGGAAGCTGACTCCCTGACATATTCCTTGACACAAATATTCGTTGAAGAGAATACTCGCCGTCATGGACGCACTCCTCACCGCACTGGCCGACCCGGCCCGCTGGCGGCTCGTTCAGCTGCTCGCCGAGCGACCCCGCCCGGTCGGGGTGCTGGCCCGGCTCGCCGAGGCCCGCCAGCCACAGACGACCAAGCACCTCCAGACCCTTGAACGCGCGGGTGTCGTCACCTCCCAGCGCTCCGGCCAGCGCCGCGTCTACGCGCTCAGGCCGGGCCCGCTGCGGGAGCTGGCGGCCCTGCTGGGCCGGCTCGCCGACACCGCCGAGCGCGCCGAGGGCCCGCACGCGACCTACGACCGTTACGGGGCCGGCCTGCGGACCGAGCGGCTCGCCGCGCGGGAGCCGGGATGGGCCGACGGGCGCGCGTTCGCCTTCCACCGGTCACTGGCGGGCGCCCCGGCGCTGGTGTGGCGCCATCTGACCGAGACCGCCCTGCTCACCCGCTGGTGGACGCCCGACGACCTCCGGGTCTCCGAGCTCGTCTTCGAGGCGCGGGAGGGCGGGCGGATCGTCCAGGAGTACCGGGACGCCGAAGGCGTGGCGTCCGCCACCGGGCCCACGCCCGCCACTGAGCACACGGCGACCACCGGGCGCACGGCCGCCGCCGAGGGTGCGGAGCGCGCCGAGGGCCCCGATCCCGTCGTCGGGCGCGCGGAGGGAGTCGTCGACGAGGTACGCCCGGGTGAGCGCCTCGCCTACCGGCTCTCCCCGCTGCTCCCGGGCGGGGGCCTCGCCTTCACCGCCCATGTCGCGTTCGAGCTGAGCCCGAGCGCCACCGGTACCGAGCTCGGCGTCCACTGGCGGCTCACCGACAGCGCCGTCGGCTCGGCCGACTTCGTCGCGGGCATCGAGATCGGCTTCGGGCAGAGCCTCGACGCGCTCGCGGCGACCCTCGCCGCCTCCACTCACCCACCCGGCTCCGGCATCACCACCGACAGCATCAGTAGCACCGACCCGACGGACCACGCCGACGCGAGGAGTACGACATGACCGCCCCCCACGGCCGCAGGGTGACCGCGAACCTGGCCCTCTCCCTCGACGGGCGCTTCCACGGCCCCGGCGGTCCAGCCGACTTCACCCCGTTCGCTCCCTATGTGACGACCGAGGTGGCACGGGACCACCTCACCCGGATCTGGAGCGGCGCGACGACGGCACTGCTCGGCCGGGTCAACGCCGAGGGCTTCCTGGCGTACTGGCCGTCGGTCGCCGAGGACGAGAACGCCGACCCGCGGGATCGCGGCTATGCGCGGTGGCTGGTGGAGACGGAGAAGGTGGTCTTCTCGACCACCCTGGCGGAGGCGCCGTGGGAGCGCGCCCGGGTGGTCAACGCCCCGGCCGTGGACATCGTCACCGGACTCAAGGGCGCCGGTAGCGGCGACATCCTCGTCAACAGCAGCCCGAGTCTCATCCGGCCGCTCCTCGCGGCGGATCTGATCGACCGGCTCTACCTGATGGTCTTCCCCGAGATCGCCGGAGGCGGGCGTCGGCTGTTCGACGACGGCCTGCCCGCCTCCCGCTGGGCGCTCACCCATCAGGAGGCCGGCGAGCGGGGCGAGATCGCCCTGGTCTACGACCGCGTCCGCTGAGCCCGCCGGGTCCGGACCCGCCCCGCCGCCCCGCCGTACGCCTCGTCCACCGGGACCGCGGTGAACGCCGCGTACGCCGGGAGAACCGACGGCCCCCTACGATGACGGGCCGGTCCCGAGCCCCCTGAGGGGACCTGGAACCGGCCCGTCGCCCGGGTGCCTGACCGTCAGCGTGGCCCGGCACATCAGGTCACTGGATCGCCGTACCGAACGCGGCGCCCGCGGCGGGCAGTCCGCCCGTGCCCGGCTGGAGCGTGGTCACCGGCTCCGTGCCGCCGGACAGGATGTTCGCCCACGGCACGGTGTGCGCGGCACCGGTCGCGGCCGGACCGGCCGGCATGCCGAGGTAGAGATGGGTGCCGGTGGCGGTGATGCTGGAGCCGTTCCGCTCGCCCGCGCCCGGGGTGCCCGGCAGCCCGCGCTGACCCGGCTCGACCGAGAGGTCGCCCGCACCGGCGGAGCCGATCAGCGGGAAGTACCAGACCGACCCGGAGTCCACGGCGGTGCCGATGTCCTCGCCCGGGATGCCCACCGCGAGCAGCGAGTTCCGCGCGGTGCTCACCGCGCGCGGGGTGGTGGCGACGGCGGAGAGCTTCTCGCCGAAGCGGTCGCCCGCCTCGTTGGCGCCGCTGACGTCGGCGGCGTCCTGGTGGATGTCCTGGAGCTGGGTCACCGTGCCGTCGGCGGCCACCCGCAGGGTGACCACCCGGCCCGACTCCTTGATGGTGCCGTTCATCTCACCGGGGGAGCCGACGGCCAGGATCGACTCGGTGGCCGACGCGGTGCCCACCGGACGGTACGGGATCATCGCCATCGAGGCGGCGAAGCGGTCGCCGGTCTCGGCGCCGCCGTTGATGATGTCGTTGCCCTGGTCATGGCCGCCCAGCGGGGTGGGGAAACCGGCCGTGATCTTGTGGCTGAGGAGTTCGAAACCACCGGCGGAGGTGGCGCTGCCGATGGCCTCCGTCGGCGTGCCGACCGCGATGTGGTTCGGCGAACCGGCGACCGAGGTGCCGAAGCGGTCGTCCTTCTCCATCGTGCCGGAGACCCCGGCCTTGTTCTGGTTGATGGAGGTGTTGACCGAGCCGCGCAGATAGAAGGCGGTGCCCGCGTTGACGACCCCGTCCAGGTCCTCGCCCGGGGCGCCGATCAGGACGTACGGGTCACCGGCCGTCGTCGTCCCGGCGGCCAGCGCGTGGCCCATCCGGTCCCCGGCCTCCGCGCCGGAGGCCCCGAGGGCGCCGGTGCCGTTGCCCTGTTCCAGCACGATCGCGGCCCGGCCCTTGGCCAGCCCGGCGGGCGCGCCGAACAGCACATGCACCGATCCGGCGTCCACCTGGGTGCCCATGTCCTCGGCCGGGACGCCGACCACCAGGTCGGTGCAGCCGTCGAGGTCGTGGTCGACGGTGGCGAGGGTCTCGCCGTAACGGTCCCCGGCCTCGGAGCCACCGGGCACCGTGCCCTGGTCCTGGGCGATCTCGGCGTGGCCCTTCCCGCCGCCGTAGACCACGCGGACCACTCCGGCCTTGGCGTCGCCGCCGACGACGGCCTCGGGGTCGCCGACGGCGACGTCCCGCACGCCGTCGCAGTTGAAGTCGGCGATCCGCGCGGCGCCGGTGACGGTGGCGATCCACTCGGCCAGGTCATCGGTCCTGCTGCTGATGGCCGCGCCGGGGCCGGGGGCCTCCTGGAGACAGCCGGCCATCGAGGTACGGCTGGTGACGGCGACCAGTTCGGCCCCGGCGCCGGCGCCGGAGCCGCGCAGCGCGGGGCCGCCGCCGTCGCCCTTGCAGACCGCCGAGGTGGGCGCGGCGCCGGTGAGCGACATCGTGCCCACCTCCACCGAGTTCACGGCGAACGAGGTGGTGTGCAGCCGCCCGGCGAGCCAGAGGTTCTGGGTCCGGCCGAAGCCCGCCATCGTCAGGGTCTCCCCGGCGGTGGGCGCGGCGGTGGCGACCTTCACCGGGGCGACCCCGGCGATCGGCCGTGCCAGCCGGGCCAGTACGAGGTCGCGGTCGGTGCGCGGCACCAGTTCCACGATGTCCTCGGTCTGTCCGTTGGTGGCACCCAGATCGGTCCGGCCGACGAGGGCCTGGGCCGCGATGGCGGGCTTGCCCGCCGGGACCGTGATGTCCTTCGCGGGGTCCTTGGCGAAGCACGCGCTGGAGGTGGCGATCCACTCCGGTGCCACGAGCGCGCCGGAGCAGCGGCGGGCGCCGCTGCCCTCACCGATGTCGATCTTCGCCATAAAGGTGTGGGTGCCGGCCGGCGCCGGAGGACCGGCGACGGCGGCGGCGGGCGTGGCGGTGAGCGCCCCGCCCAGGAGCAGGGCCGCGAGGGCCCCGGAGGTGAGGGCCGCGCGGGACCGGATACCGGAGGTCTGATGAGACCGCTGTGCTGACATATTCCGCTGTTCTCTGGGGGGGTTGGGTGGGTGGCCGGGCGCCGGGAGGGTGACCTCGGGGTGTCCGGGAGCCGCGAGGGGATGCCTCGGGTCCCGACGAGGGCGGCAAGACCTTTACCCAGGTAAGGGATTAATAAAATATCACCGTCGTGGCATCAGAAATCCGGCATGCCAGTTCTGTTGGAAAGAGGGAAGTTGATCCGGTTTGCCTGAAAAATGTCCTCAAGGTATGCATAGATGGTTGATGGGCCGATGCGCCGGGGGACAAGACCCCGGCACACGGCCCATCGTGGCCCTCCGCCCGCTCAGGGCGCGTACTGGTACGCCCCGGCGTCCGGCGCCGTCGAGGAGACCGGCTCCCCGGCCAGATCGGTCGGCCAGCCCACCGGCACGCCCCGGCCGATCGCGGGAGAGCCCGGCGCCAGCCGCAGACCGGTGGTGAACGCCGGGTCGGCCTGCACCGAGCCCGCCCCGAGCTGGAACTGGGTCTGGGTGCCGGAGTACACGCCGTTGTCCTCGTCGGCGCCCGCGCCGTCCTCGTAGCCCGTCTTCCCGCCGACGTCGATCGCGTTGTTGCGGAGCTTGAGCACGGTCGGCGCGCAGCCCGCGTAGCAGACCCAGCCCTGGGTGCGCGTCCCGGGCAGCCGGACCGAGTTGTTCACCGCCACCGTCCCGGTGACCGGCCCGATCTCCACCCCCGCGCCCCGGGTCACCAGGAACGAGGCCGCGTCGTGGACCGAGGTGACCGCGTTGTAGGCGAAGACATTGCCGTCGGCGCTCTCGCCCGGCGCCCGGCCGAGTTCGGTGAAGGTCTCGTTGTCCCGCGCGAGGGTGTACTCCACCCGGTTGCGGTCACCGTTGAAGACCTCCACGGCGGCGCCGTCGTAGCCGAAGTCGAAGCTCTCGGCCCGCGAACCGGAGATCTCGTTCCGGGAGATCAGGTTGTCATCGCCGTTGAGCAGCACCCCGAAGGCCCCGGAGTCGTCATAGCCGCCGGGCGTGTTGACGCTCATCTTGGTGTTGTCGGTGATGACGCTGTTCCGTACGGTGTTGAACCGCGCGCCCGGGGCGATGGAGACCCCGGCGACATTGCGGTCCGCCAGCACCCCGTCCAGGGTGTTGTGGCTGCCGCGCACCTCGAACCCGGCCCAGTGGCAGTTGGTCGCCCGCACCCCCCGTACCGTCCAGTACGCGCCGCTGATCAGGACGCACTCCCCGACCGGACCGCCGATCGCGGGCGCCGCCGTGCCGGAGCCGTAGCCGGTGACGGTGATCGGGGCGGCGGCCGTGCCGCTGCGGGTCAGCCGCAGCGAACCGGTCCAGCTCTGGCCCCGCCGGAAGGCGACCGTGTCCCCGGCCCCGAGCGCCGCCGCGTTGACCTTCGCCAGACTCCGCCAGGGGGCGGAGGCGGTGGTGCCCGCGTGGGTGTCGCTGCCGGTGACGGCGTCCACGAAGTACGTCGTGCCCGGCATCACCGCCCTGGCCAGGGCGGGCGTGGGGAGCGCGGCGAAGGCGAGGGTGAGGAGAGCGGCGAGGGGCAGGGGCAGCCGGGATCTGAGCTGAGACATCGGGACGTCCTCCAGGGCGGGCGGGAACGGTCTGCTGCGCCGGACCCGCCCGATCCTGCGCACCCCCCGCCCCCGCCACAACCCTCTTCCCCCGTCCCGGACAGCCCCGTCCGTCCCGGACACCTCCCGGCCGGGACGGACGTACGGGAGGGACCATCCGGGAGCCGTCCGGCGGCGACGGTCGCGTACCTCAGCGGCCGCCGACGGACACCGTTGGATACCGACGGACCCGGGCTGGACAGGAAAGGACCCGGGCCCCTTGGCGGGGACCCGGGTCCAAGAAGAACGGGGGAGTCGCGGTCAGGACTCCGGCTGGCGGGCGGCGGCGCGCCGCTCCTTCTCCGCCTTCTCCGCGGCCTCTTCGGCTTCCATCTCGGCGAACACATCGATCGGCGGCGGCGCCTTGGCCAGGAAGATCCACGTCAGATAGACCGCCAGCAGGAACGGCGGGATCTTCAGCGCCACCAGTACCCACCCCAACTGGGTGGTGTCCGCCCACCAGTACAGCGGGAAGAGGATGGCGCACTTGGCGAGCAGGATCAGGCCCCAGGCGTAGCTCGCCTTGGTGTACGCCTTCTTGCGCCCGGGGTTACGGGTGCGCCAGGAGAGGTTCTCCTTGAACACCGGCCCCAGCACCAGCCCGATCAGCGGCACCCCGGCCAGCGCGGTGATGACATAGGCGAGCCCCAGCCCCAGGGTGTAGAGCATCCCGGGCAGATAGAAGTCCTTGGCGTTGCCGGTCATCATCGCGAAGACCACACCGAAGGCGACGCCGAAGACACCGCTGAAGGCGTGTTTCACCGTGTCCTTGCGGGCCAGCCGGACCAGCACCAGCAGCAGCGAGACACCCAGGGCGGCGATGGCCGAGACGTGGAGGTCCTTGTTGATGGTGTAGATCGTGACGAACAGCAGGCCCGGTACGACCGTCTCCACCATGCCCCGGACACCGCCGAAGGCTTCGAAGAGCGCCGCTTCGGTGACCGCCTTGGCGTGCTGGCCCGGCCGGTCACCGGCCCCGGGGGGCGAGGGCTGGCCGGGCTGGGGGTCGTTGGTGGCGGTCGGCTTGTCGAGTGACGTCACCGGCTACTCCTGTCCGAGCGGTCGGAGTTCGTATTTCGGGTTGAACAGCACACGGCGGCCGTGGCTCATGGAGACGCGGCCGGAGGCGATGAGGCGGCGGCCCGGCTCTATGCCCACGATGGAACGGCGGCCGAGCCAGACGACGTCCAGCGGCGCCGAACCGTCGAACAGCTCCGCCTCCAGCGCGGGAACCCCGGCCCGTGGTCGCAGGGTGACCGTCCGCAACGTACCAGTCACGCGGACGATCTGCCGGTCGGCGCACTCGGCGATGCGGATGCACCCCGAGGCCTGGGCGTCCTCACGGAGCTCCTCGTACTCCAGGTCCTCCTGGGAGCTGGAGAGCCGGTCAAGCATGCGCCGGAAGCGGCCGACCGGTCGTTCCGCCCTGTCGGCTCTCCCGGTCCTTCCGGAACCGCTCCCGGAGTGGGGTACAGCACTCATGGAACCAGCGTACCGGCCCTGACGACCGCTTTCGGAAGGCCGTAACCCAGACTGGGACGACCGGGGACGCCCCGGGACGACGCAGGCGCCGACCCCGCCGCTGGGGGCTCGGGCCGCCCGGCGGCCCCTCAGGAGCGCTCGAACCGGTACCCCATCCCCGGCTCGGTCACGAAGTGCTTCGGATGCGAGGGGTCGGCCTCCAGCTTCCGGCGGAGCTGGGCCATGTAGACCCGCAGATAGTTGGTCTCCGTCCCGTACGACGGCCCCCACACCTCCTGGAGCAACTGCTTCTGGCTGACCAGCCGCCCGGTGTTGCGCACCAGGACCTCCAGCAGATGCCACTCGGTGGGGGTGAGCCGCACATCGCGCCCGTCCCGGTTGACCTTCTTCGCGGCCAGGTCGACGGTGAAGCCCTCCGTCTCCACGACCACCACGTCATCGTCACCGCCGCCCACCGGCTCCGCCCGGCGCACCGCCGCCCGCAGCCGGGCCAGCAGCTCATCCATGCCGAACGGCTTGGTGACGTAGTCGTCGGCGCCCGCGTCGAGCGCCTCCACCTTCTCGTCGGAGGTCTGCCGGGCCGAGAGCACCAGGATCGGCACCCGGGTCCAGCCCCGCAGCCCCTTGATCACCTCGACGCCGTCCATGTCGGGCAGCCCGAGGTCCAGGACGATCACATCGGGATGGCGGGCCGCCGCGAGCTGGAGCGCGGTGGCGCCGTCGGGGGCCGCGTCCACCTCGTACTTGCGCGCCTTCAGATTGATCACGAGGGCGCGTACGATCTGCGGCTCGTCGTCGACCACAAGCACCCTGGTCATCGCTGGCCTGCCTTTCTGTATTTTTTGCGGTTCGTTCTCCCCCAGGCTCCGCCCGGGGGGACCCCCACCGGGGCGCTTTAGTCGAGATTTTCGCGTCCGACGTGCTCGATCGCTCGTTCCTCGCGATCTCCGCGCGACGGCCGTGAAATCCCCCAGGCCTGCGCCTGGGGGTGCCCCCAGACGCGCCCCTTTGGCTCAGAACCGATGCCACGGGGTGTTCCCAGACGTGTCCCTTGGGTCGATCATCGACCACGCGGGTTGGACCGACGCCATGGGCGGACCGCCAGGCACCGCACGGGAGGGATCCTCGGACGTGTCCCTTGGGTCGATCAGCGGCGGCGCGGGTTGGACCGACGCCATGGGCGGACCGCCAGGCACCGTGCGGGAGGGATCCTCGGACGTGTCCCATTGACCGATCACCGACCGCGCGGGTTGGACCGACGCCATGGGGAGACCCGGCTCCGTCCGGGAGGGATCCCCAGACGCGTCCCTTTGACCGATCACCGACCGCGCCGCTTCGCCCGGTCATGAGGTGACCCGGGCGGGAAGGTCGGGGGAGACGGGTTCGACGCCGGGGGCCGCCCGGAGGGTGAGCACCATGGTCATACCGCCGCCGGGGGTGTCCTCGGCGGTCAGCGTGCCGCCCATGGCCTCCACGAAGCCACGGGCGACCGCCAGACCCAGGCCGACCCCGGCGCCGCGCGGGGCGTCCCCGTACCGCTGGAACGGCTCGAAGATCCGCTCCTTGGCGTCGTCGGGGACCCCGGGGCCACGGTCGGCGACCCGGACCTCCACCCGGTCGCCCAGGGCGCTGGCGGCCACGGTGACGCGGGTGCCCTCCGGGCTGTACTTGACGGCGTTCTCCACGATGTTGGCGACCGACCGCTCCAGCAGCCCCCGGTCCACCGCCACCATCGGCAGGGACTCGGGGATGTCCAGCTCCACGGAGTCGTCGGGGACGGAGACCAGCGCCATCGGCACCACCTCGTCCAGGTCGGTCACCCGGATCAGCGGGGTCACGGTCCCGGTCTGGAGCCGGGACATGTCGAGCAGATTGCCGACCAGCTGGTCCAGCCGGTCGGCGCCGTTCTCGATGCCCGCGAGCAGCTCGGCCTCGTCCTCCTCGGACCAGGCCACGTCGTCCGAGCGGAGCGAGGAGACAGCGGCCTTGATCGCCGCCAGCGGGGTGCGCAGATCATGGCTGACGGCCGCCAGCAGCGCGGTACGGATCCGGTTGCCCTCCGCCAGCCGCCGGGCGTCCTCCGCCGCCCCCACCAGCCGCTGCCGGTCCAGCACCACGGCGGCCTGCGCCGCGAAGGCGGCGAGCACCCGGCGGTCCTCGGCGGGCAGCACCCGCCCCGACAGGGCCAGCGCCATATGGTCGCCGACGGGCATGTCCACATCGGCGTCCTCGGGCCGGATCACCCCCCGGGGGCCCACGCTCCCGGCCGTCGTCCACGGGTCGACGTCGCTGGTGCGCTCCAGCAGGGCGACCGACTCCATGTTGAAGGTCTCCCGTACCCGTTCCAGCAGCGCGTTCAGGGTGGTCTCCCCGCGCAGCACGCTCCCGGCGAGGAAGGAGAGTATCTCCGACTCGGCCCGCAGCCGGGCCGCCTGGTGGGTGCGGCGGGCCGCGAGGTCCACCACGGACGCGACCGCCACCGCCACCGCGAAGAAGATCACGATGGCGACGATGTTCTTCGGGTCGTAGACGGTGAGCGTGCCCACCGGTGGCGTGAAGTAGAAGTTCAGCAGCAAGGAACCCACCGTGGCCGAGGCGAGGGCCGGCAGCAGCCCGCCGAGCAGCGCCGCCAGCACGGTCAGGAACAGGAAGAGCAGCACATCGTTGGCGAGCCCCAGCGAGTCACCGAGCGCGCTGAGCAGCAGCGACAGCAGGATCGGCGCCGCCACCCCGACCAGCCAGCCCGCGATGATCCGGGACCGGTCCAGCCGGGCCCCGCGCGCCACGGGCAGCCCGCGCCCCTTGCCCGCCTCGTCATGGGTGACGATATGGACGTCGAGGTCGGGCCCGGAGTCCCGGGCGACGGTCGCCCCGACGCCCGGCCCGAAGACGTACTGCCACGCCTTGCGGCGGCTGGAGCCGAGCACGATCTGGGTGCCGTTGACCCCGCGCGCGAACTCCAGCAGCGAGGTGGGGATGTCATCGCCGATGACATGGTGGAACGTGCCGCCGAGGTCCTCCACCAGCGTCCGCTGGAGCGTCAGTTCCTTGGGGGAGGCGGAGGTCAGCCCGTCGCTGCGGGCGATATAGACGGCGAGGATCTCGCTGCCCGAGCCCTTGGCCGCCATCCGGGCCGCGCGCCGGATCAGGGTCCGGCCCTCGGGCCCGCCGGTGAGCCCCACCACGATCCGCTCGCGCGCCTGCCAGGTGGAGCGGATGTTGTGCTCGCCCCGGTACTGCTGGAGGTACTCGTCCACCCGGTCGGCCACCCACAGCAGCGCCAGCTCGCGCAGCGCGGTCAGATTGCCGGGCCGGAAGTAGTTGGACAGGGCCGCGTCGACCTTGTCGGATTTGTAGATGTTGCCGTGCGCCATGCGGCGGCGCAGCGCCTGCGGGGTCATATCGACCAGTTCGATCTGGTCGGCCCGCCGCACCACCTCGTCGGGGACGGTCTCGCGCTGCCGTACTCCCGTTATCGACTCGACGACATCGCCCAGCGACTCGAAGTGCTGGATGTTCACGGTCGAGATCACGTCGATGCCCGCCGCGAGCAGCTCCTCGACGTCCTGCCAGCGCTTGGCGTTGCGGGCACCGGGGACATTGGTGTGGGCCAGCTCGTCCACCAGCGCGACGGCGGGGCGGCGCTCCAGGACGGCGTCGACGTCCATCTCCGTGAAGGCCGTGCCCCGGTACTCGATCTCCCGGCGCGCCGTCTGCTCCAGCCCGTGCAGCATGACCTCGGTCCGCGGCCGGTCGTGGTGCTCGACGAAGGCGACGACGCAGTCCGTGCCACGCTCCACCCGGCGGTGGGCCTCGGAGAGCATGGCGTAGGTCTTGCCGACGCCCGGTGCCGCGCCGAGGTAGATCCGTAGCTTGCCGCGTCCCATGGCCTCATTGTCTTTCAGAACTGGCGTGATCTTGGCGGGGGAGGGTGGTTCACGCTGGGATGACCTTACGGCCCGAGAAGCGGGCGAATCGGACAGCCTCCGTCGATGACCGGCGTATTTGACGGAACCCTGATGCCCCGGCCCGGCGTGTGCGGCGGGGGTGGGACGGCCCGCGCCCGGGCACGCGGTCAGCACCGTACGGCACGGGCCGTACGGCGCTGCCGAAAGCTTCTCCCGGACCTCGCGTCAGCCCTCTCCCGGACCTCGCGTCAGCCCTCAGCCGGTCCCCTCGGCGGTGATGCCGGTGACCTCGGTGACCGCAGCGATCTCGGTGACCTCGGTGACCTCGGTGACCGCGGCGACCTCGGTGAGTTCACCGTCGCGCAGCTCCAGCACCCGGTCCGCCAGCGACAGCAGCGTCGTGTCATGCGTGGCCACCACGGCCGTCACACCCTCCGCCCGGACCACCGCCCGCAGCAGCTCCATCACCGCCAGTCCCGTCTCCGCGTCGAGCTGCCCCGTCGGCTCGTCCGCGATCAGCAGCGCCGGACGGTTCGCCAGCGCCCGCGCGATGGCGACCCGCTGCTGCTGGCCACCGGACATCTCACCGGGCCGCTGCGCCGCGTGGTCCGCCAGCCCCACCAGCGACAACAGCAGCGCCACTCGCTCCTCGCGCTCCCGTGCCGCGGTCTTGCGCAGCCGCAGCGGCACCCCGACGTTCTCGGCGGCGGAGAGGATCGGGATCAGCCCGAAGGACTGGAAGACGAAGCCGACCCGGTCCCGCCGCAGCCGCAGCAGCTCCTCCTCGGCCAGATCGGTCAGATCGATCCCGTCGACGGTGATCCGCCCCTCGTCGGGGGTGTCCAGACCGCCGACCAGATTGAGCAGGGTGGTCTTGCCCGACCCCGACCGCCCCTTCAGCGCGACCAGCTCACCGCGCCCGATCTCGAAGGAGACCCCGCGCAGCGCGTGCACGGCCGCCGCGCCCGTCCCATAGGACCGGCGCACCCCGCTGACCCGCACCATCGGCCCGCCCGCCGCGCCATCGAGGACCGCGGTCCCGCCGCGTGCCTCCGTACCCTCGCTCATCGAGCCCCCTCCACACCCTGGCGTACACGTGTACGTACGGAATCGGTCCCGGCACAGTACGCGGAAACAGCGAAGGACCGCACTCCTTGGACGGGAGCGCGGCCCTTCGGTGTCTACGTCACGGAACGGGAGGCCGTGGTGAGCGGCGCTCCCGGCGGACCCGGGTGGGCACCGGGCGATGCCCGGCGCGACCCGGGGCCACGGCGGTGAGCCGGGGCGGTGCCTCAGCGGACCTCGGTGATCTCCGGGCCGCGCTGGAGCTGACCCATGCCACCGGAGAAGCGGGAGCCCTCCTGGTCCTCCTGCTGCACGCCCTCGGCGACCATCTGCGCGTCCTCCGGCAGCTTCAGGACGATCGGGTCACGCGGGGCCATCGGACCCTCACCACGCGTCACGACCGTGTCCCGGAAGATCTGCTCCAGCAGACCCGCCGCCTCCGGCTGGACCGCGCCCTGGCCGGAGATCACTCCGCGCAGGAACCAGCGGGGGCCGTCCACACCGATGAAACGGACCACCTGGAACCCGCCCGAGCCATTGGGCAGCTGCACGGGCACCTGCGCCCGCAGCTCCCAGCCCAGCGGGCCCTCGACCTCGTCGATGACCCCGCCCTGCTGGGTGATGCCGGAGGCGATCTCCTCGCGGACCTCGCCCCAGATGCCCTCGTTCTTCGGCGCGGCGAAACCCTGGAGCTGCACGGCGCTGTCACGGACCACGACCGTCGCGGCGACGATCGCGTCACCGGCGACCTCGACCCTCAGCTCCATGCCCTCGACACCCGGCACGAAGAGGCCACCGAGGTCGACCCGGCCCTCGCCGGGGTTGGACACCTCGGAGATGTCCCAGGGACCGTCGGGGCGCGGCGCGGGCGGGAGATTCACCCGGCGGGGCGCCTCGGTGGCGGCGTCCTCTTCGCCCTCAAGCCCCTCAGCGGGCTGGTCGGCGACTCGCTCGGCCTCGCCCGCCGCCCCCGCGTCCTGCGCGGAACCACTCTTCTTGCGACGTCCGAACACGTCACTGTCCTTCCCGGTCGGATACGACGGAAGCGTATCGATTCCCACCCGTTGAACCGTCCACGGCGGCGTGCCCGCCGGTGGACCCGAAGCCGCCCCCGGCACGCGCCGAGCCGGGAAGCTCCGCCACCTCGTGGAAGCGCACCTTCTCGACCTGTTGGACAACCAGTTGGGCGATGCGGTCGTACTTTTCGAACCGCACCGTCTCGTGCGGGTCGAGATTGACCACGATCACCTTGATCTCCCCACGGTACCCGGCGTCAACCGTCCCTGGCGCATTCACCAGGGCCACACCGCAACGGGCCGCCAGACCCGAGCGCGGGTGCACGAAGGCGGCATAGCCGTCGGGGAGGGCGATCGAGATGCCGGTGGGCAGCGTGCGGCGCTCGCCCGGGGCCAGCTCCGCGGCCTCACAGGTGACGAGATCGGCGCCCGCGTCGCCGGGGTGCGCGTACGCGGGCAGCGGCACCTCCGGGTCCACCCGGCGGATCAGTACGTCAACGGGGCTGCCGGGGCCGGCCGGGCCACCGTGCTGGGAAGCCATCAGGGGTTCACCTCGAAGGCGCGCACGCGCCGGATCTGGTCGGGGTCGGCCATCGCCGCTTCGATCTCCTCCGGGCGGCCGTTGTCGATGAAGTGATCGACCTTGACCTCGATGAAGAGGGCGGAGGCACGCACCGCGACCGGACCGTCGGGGCCGCCGATCCGCCCCACGGCGGTCGAATAGATCTTGCGGCCCGCCACGGCGGTCACCTCGGCGCGCAGATGCAGCACGGTGTCCACGGGCACGGGCCGTACGAAGTCGGTCTCCAGCCGCCCGGTGACCGCGATCACCCGCAGCAGCCAGTTCAGTGAGCCCAGGGTCTCGTCCAGGGCGGTCGCCAGCACCCCGCCGTGCGCCAGCCCCGGCGCGCCCTGGTGGGCGGCGCGCACGGTGAACTCGGCGGTGACGCTCACCCCCTCCCCGGCGCGGGCCTCCAGGTGCAGCCCATGGGGCTGGCCCTCGCCGCAGCCGAAGCAGAGGCCGTAATGGGCGCCGAGCGGCTCGCCCGGGGCCGGTGCGTCGGGATGGCGTACCGGAGGTATGGCGTCCGGTGGCGGGGTCAGGGCGGACGGCGCCCCCGGGGTCTTCGCAGTGCTCACAGCCGCTGACCTTACCCGCGCACCGGTCCGCACGGTGCCCCGTGCCAAGCTAGGAGCCATGCAGTCCTCCCCGACCCCCACCCCCGCGACGGGCGATCTCCGCTACGACGAGCGGCTGACCGTCCCGCGCGCCTGGTGGGCGATCGTCCTCCTGCTGGCCCTCTCCGGCGGTCTGGTGGCCTTCCCGCTGGGCACCCTGCCCACTCTCGGCGCGATCCTGGTCGTCGGCCTCGTGGCGGGGATGGTGACCAGCTCCTACGGTTCCGCGCGGATCCGGGTGGTCGCGGGCTCGCTGGTCGCGGGGGACGCGCGGGTGCCGCTGACGGCGCTGGGGGACGCGGAGGTGCTCGGGCCCGAGGAGGCGCGCGCCTGGCGCTCGCACAAGGCCGATCCCCGGGCTTTCATGCTGCTGCGCAGCTATGTGCCCACGGCCGTCCGGGTCAAGGTCACGGACCCGTCCGACCCGACCCCCTACCTCTACCTCTCCACCCGCCACCCCGAGAAGCTCGCCTCCACCCTGCGCCCCTAGCCTCCGCCCCCTGCTCGCGCCCCCGGCGATCCCGCGCCCCTGTGGGCACGGGTTCCGCCCGGGGCGGAACAGATGCCCACAACGGGGGTGGAATCCTCAGGTCGGGGTCACGGCGGGAGCGGGCCTCGCGGGGCCGGGGTCGCTCCCGGGCTAGGCCTCTAGCCGGGGGGTGTGCTGGAGGGGCTCCAGGGGGTGGAGCGGCTGCTCCAGGGGCGGGAGCGAGGGCAGGGCGTCCCACGGCACCTGGAGGGCCCGCAGATCCTTGCGTACCCGCTCCGCGAGCTGCCGCGTATCCCGCCGGTTCATGACCGCTCCGACCGCCGCGCCGATCATGAACGGGAACAGGTTCGGCAGGTTACGGATGGTGCGCTTCATGATCTGCTGACGCAGCTCCCGCTTGAGCCCGCCGCTCATGGCGACGTTCTTGTACGTCGACGGTTTGGTCACGTCGACGCCCCGCTCCTCCGACCAGGCGGCCAGATACGCGGTGGAGCGCTCTTTCAGGGTCCCGGGCGGACGCAGCCCGTAGACCTCGTGGAGTTCGGCGATCAGCTTCAGCTCGATCGCGGCGACTCCGGTGATCTCGGCGGCCAGCTCCGCGGGCATCGCGGGCGGCACGGGCAGCATCGCTGCCGCGCCGACCCCGGCGCCGACCGTCGCGGTGGCGGTGGAGGCGCCCGCGACGAGCTTGTCGGCGAGTTCCTCCGGGGTGAGCCCGGGGAACTGGCGGCGCAGGGTCGCCAGGTCACGTACGGGCACCCGGGGCGCGATCTCGATGATCCGGTCGGCCACATAGCCCACCGCGGCCTTGGCGCCTTCGCGTCCTCTGCGGACGCCCTGCCGGACGGAGGCGAGCCGTCCGGGCCGGTCCGGCTCGCCGGCCCGGCCCTCCTGGTCGGCGGGGATCGCTTCGAGCGCGGTGGATGAACCACGCTCGTCAGCGTCCACGCCATAGGGCAGGAGGGCGGTCGAGTGGTCGGCGGGGGGCGTGGTGCCCTCCACCGGTCCCGAACCGCCCTGATACGTCTCCGACGGTTTCAGACGCCGGAAACGCCTCTTCCTGGACGGTGTCTCACCTGTCACGGCCGACCGGACCTTACTCGCAGTCGCGGCAGATCGGCTGACCGTTCTTCTCCCGCGCGAGCTGGCTGCGGTGGTGCACCAGGAAGCAGCTCATGCAGGTGAACTCGTCCGCCTGCTTGGGCAGGACCCGGACGGCCAGTTCCTCGTTGGAGAGGTCGGCCCCGGGCAGTTCCATGCCCTCGGCCGCCTCGAACTCATCGACGTCGACCGTCGAGGTCGACTTGTCGTTCCGCCGCGCCTTGAGTTCTTCAAGACTGTCCGAATCGACATCGTCGTCGGTCTTGCGTGGGGTGTCGTAATCCGTTGCCATGTCGCTCTCCCCCTCTGGGTGGTTTGCGTGTGTCTCCAGCGCACGTAACGCGTGAGAGGCCGGACTTGTGCCCGACCTGAGGCGGAGATTTTGCCTCACATCAAGGTCTGTTACTCAATCGACACCCAACCGGATCCCTCAAGAGTGATCGGGTTGGATGGCGAAGGGGACCGTACACGATCCGAATGTCGCAGCTCACGGGCGCCATCCCGTGTACTTCCCGTGATCTCGACCCCCGGAAACCCGGACTTTTCCAGGCTTTCCGGGAAGGTTCATGATCACAGAGAGTAGATGGCCGAAAGGCCGCTCCTGTGATCGATCCCACACACTCAACTCGGGAACAGGTCCCGAAAATTCCGCGCAAAGCGAACGAAAGTGTGTGGGCCCGATCATACGTCTAGGCGGGGAGGGTGACGCACATCACCAGCCCTCCGCCCTCGCGGGGCTCCGCGATGATACGCCCCCCGTGGGCCCGGGCCACTGACCGGGCGATGGACAGGCCGAGACCGACGCCCTTGTCGCTGCCCGTGCGGTCCTCCCGCAGCCGCCGGAACGGCTCCCAGAGGTTGTCGATCTCGTACGCCGGGACGACCGGGCCGGTGTTCGACACGGTGAGGATCGCCCGGCCGGGCTCCTTGGCCGTGGTGACCTCCACCCAGCCGTCCTCCGGCACGTTGTAGCGCACGGCGTTCTGCACCAGGTTCAGCGCGATCCGCTCCAGCAGGACGCCGTTGCCCTGGACCACCGCCTCCTGGCAGCCGCCGCGGATCTCCACGCCCTTGGCCTCGGCCTCCGCCCGGGTCTGGTCCACCGCCCGGGTCGCCACCTCCGCCAGGTCCACCGGCTTGCGCTCGAAGGTCTGGTTGTCGGAGCGGGCCAGCAGCAACAGGCCCTCCACCAGCTGCTCGCTGCGCTCGTTGGTGGCGAGCAGGGTCTTGCCCAGCTGCTGGAGCTCCACCGGGGCCCCGGGGTCCGACAGATGCACCTCCAGCAGGGTGCGGTTGATCGCGAGCGGGGTGCGCAGCTCGTGCGAGGCGTTCGCGACGAACCGCTGCTGCGCGGTGAAGGCGCGGCTGAGCCGGTCCAGCATCTCGTCGAAGGTGTCCGCCAGCTCCTTCAGCTCGTCGTCCGGGCCGTCCAGCTCGATCCGGCGGGAGAGATCGGAACCGGCCACCTGCCGCGCCGTACGCGTGATACGGCCCAGCGGCGACAGCACCCGGCCCGCCATCGCGTAACCGAAGGCGAAGGCGATGATCGACAGCCCCAGCAGGGCGAAGAGCGAGCGGCGCAGCAGATCGTCCAGCGCCACCTCGCGCTGGTGCGAGAAGCACGCCTGGAGGACCGAGTTCGCCTCGTCGGCCGACATCCCGGGCGAGAGCGCCGGGCAGGCGTTGTCCGTGAGCTGGACCTTGCTGTCCGGCAGCAGCTTGAAGGGCAGCCCGTCACCGGAGTGCAGGGCCTGCGCCGTCAGCAGATAGATGATCGTGAGCAGCAGGATCCCGGCGATCAGGAACATCCCGCCGTACAGCAGGGTCAGCCGTATCCGGATCGTCGGCCGCAGCAGCGGGCGGACCGGATCGCGCGGGTCCCAGGTGGGCTTCGGGGGCGCCGTGGGCGGCGCCGGTGCGGTCGCCACGGGTCAGATCCGGTAGCCGGAACCGGGCACCGTGACGATCACGGCGGGCTCGCCGAGCTTGCGGCGCAGCGTCATCACGGTCACCCGCACCACATTGGTGAACGGGTCGGTGTTCTCATCCCACGCCTTCTCCAGCAGCTGCTCGGCCGAGACGACCGCGCCCTCGCTGCGCATCAGGACCTCCAGCACCGCGAACTCCTTCGGCGCGAGCTGCACCTCACGGCCGTCCCGGAACACCTCGCGGCGGTTGGGGTCCAGCTTGATCCCGGCACGCTCCAGCACGGGCGGCAGCGCCACGGTGGTGCGCCGTCCGAGGGCGCGCACCCGGGCGATCAGCTCGGTGAAGGCGAAGGGTTTGGGCAGGTAGTCGTCGGCGCCCAGTTCCAGGCCCTCCACGCGGTCGCTGACATCGCCGGAGGCGGTCAGCATCAGCACCCGGGTCGGTATCCCCAGTTCGACGACCTTCCGGCACACATCGTCACCGTGGACGAGTGGCAGGTCCCGGTCCAGGACCACCACGTCGTAGTCGTTGACCCCGATGCGTTCCAGGGCGGCGGCGCCGTCGTACACCACGTCGACCGCCATGGCCTCCCGGCGTAGTCCGGTGGCCACCGCATCGGCGAGCAGCTGCTCGTCCTCGACGACGAGTACGCGCACGTCCCGTTTCCTTCCTCCGGGCCCCGTTCTCCATGATCAGGGCAGGTGTCTTGGCATGTGTGTACAACCATCCTGCCCGTTACGCGGGTAAACCGGCGGTAAGCCGGGGGCGGGCGGGGGTCGCTCTGAGTGACGTCAGGAGTCTTTCGGGAATCAACTGTTTTCCCGGGCGGCGAGAGGTTTCTCCGGCGGAAGGCCGGGGGAGGACGACTAAACACCCACGATCACGGCCCGTAACGGCACATGACTCTCGATGTGTGCGCGTGTGCCAGAAGTGATCGTCCCGTTCCTCCGCCCGGCCCCCGCCGTGACGGAGGGAACCCCAGGCAGGCACAGGCACACCCCCGTGCCACCGACCCACGACGAGGGGGCGCACTATGGACGCTTTCACGGCAGGACTGCTCCAGCGCATAAAGGCCGCGGAGACGGACCTCACGAGGGCGCGCGAGACGGGCGACGAGTTCCTGGCCGACGTGGAGCAGGCCGAGCTCGACGATCTGCGCCGTCTCGCCGCCGAGCACGGCGTGGAGGTCGGCGCGGTCTAGGGGCGCGGGTGCTCCGGCACCCCCACCCGCATCAGACACCGCTCCCTGATCCCGTTCGATCCGGACGGAGGACCCGGACCCACCCCGGCCCCTGATCGCGAGGGCCCCGGCGCGAGCACCCCGCTCGCACCGGGGCCCTCGCGTGTGCGGGCCGTGGCGTCGCTCCGGTCCGTCCACGGTGTCCGGTACGGAGGCGGGGGGCGTCGCGTCCGGCAGCGGACCAACCCCCTCCGGTACGCGGCGCGGAGGTACCTCCAGACTTCACCCGGGGGCACCCCGCCCGGCCGCAGGGCCCAGGGGGAGCCGTGGGTCAGCCGCGGCCGTCGTGCCAGGCGCCGAACTCCTCCAGCAGGGCGCTCAGCGGCTCGAAGACCCCGGGGCTCGCCGCCACGGCCAGCTCTCCTGAGGCCGGGCGCCCGGGGCGGCCCCCGGTCAGCGCGCCCGCCTCCCGGGCGATCAGCGCGCCCGCCGCGAGGTCCCAGGGGTTCAGCCCCCGCTCGTAGAACCCGTCCAGCCGTCCGGCGGCCACATCGCACAGGTCGACCGCCGCCGAGCCGCCGCGGCGGATGTCCCGCAGCCGGGGGATCAGCCGGGCCGCGACCCGGGCCTGGTGGTCACGGACGGACTGCACGTAGTTGAACCCGGTGGAGACCAGCGCCTGCTCCAGCGGCGGCGCGGGCCGGTGGCGGAGCGCGCGGTCGTTGACGTACGCCCCGCCGCCGCGCACCGCGCGGAACGTCTCCCCGCGCATCGGGACGGCGACCACACCCACCACCGTCTCGCCGTCGATCTCGGCGGCGACGGAGACGGCCCAGGTCGGCAGCGCGTAGAGATAGTTCACCGTGCCGTCCAGCGGGTCGATCACCCAGCGCACCCCGCTGGTGCCCGCCGTCGAGGCGCCCTCCTCGCCCAGGAACCCGTCGGCGGGGCGGTGCTCCCCGAGGAAACCGGTGATCAGCCGCTCGGCGGCCAGATCCATCTCGGTGACGACATCGATGGGGCTGGACTTCGTCGCGGCGACCGCCAGGTCCTCGGGCCGCCCGTCACGCAGCAGCTCCCCGGCCCGCTCCGCCGCCTCCAGCGCCAGATCGAGCAGCTCGTCCACGAGGGCGCCGCCGCCGGGGTTCGTCACGGAGTCACGCACAGGGCTCCTTCCGCCCCGGACCGCATCGCGCCGCCGGGGAACGCGTCGGGACCCGTCCTGGTGGCCGGGCCGGTCCCCAGCACATCACAAGGCCCCGCTCCCCGTACGGACCGCCCGCGCCCGCTACACGTACGGGCTGTCGGCACCCGCCGCCGCGGGCCTCGGCGCGCGGGCCGGGCAGCAGCCCACCGGGCAGAGGTCGTGCGAGGGGCCGAGCGCGCCCAGGGCGCAGCGCTCCGGGCGTTCGCCGCGCTCGCTCGCCGCCCGCTCCAGCAGCAGTTCGCGCACGGCCGCCGCGAAACGCGGGTCCGCCCCGACCGTCGCCGAGCGGCGCACCGGCAGCCCCAGCTCCGCCGCCTTCGCCAGGGCCTCGGTGTCCAGGTCGTACAGCACCTCCATGTGGTCCGAGACGAAGCCGATCGGCACCATCACGGCCGCGGCCGCCCCGGCGCCGCTCAGCTCCTCCAGATGGTCGACGATGTCGGGCTCCAGCCACGGGATGTGCGGGGCGCCGCTGCGGGACTGGTAGACCAGGCGCCACGGATGCTCCACCCCCGTCTCGGCCCGTACCGCCTCGGCGATCAGCCGTGCCACGTCCAGGTGCTCGCGCACATAGGCACCGCCGTCGCCGTGCTCCTCGACCGGGCCGGAGGTGTCGGCGGCGGCCGTCGGGATCGAATGGGTGGTGAAGGCCAGATGGGCCCCCGGGCGCACCTCGGCGGGCAGCTCCGCGAGTGAGGCCAGCACCCCGTCGACCATCGGGCGGACGAACCCGGGGTGGTTGAAGTAGTGGCGCAGCTTGTCCACCCGGGGCGGCGAAAGCCCCTCGGCGGCCAGCGTGGCCAGCGCGTCCGCCAGGTTCTCCCGGTACTGGCGGCAACCGGAGTACGAGGCGTAGGCGCTGGTCGCCAGGACGGCGATCCTGCGGTGACCGTCCCGGACCATCTCCCGCAGCGTGTCGGTCAGATACGGCGCCCAGTTGCGGTTGCCCCAGTAGACGGGCAGCTCCAGGGCGTGTCCCGCGAAGTCCTCGCGCAGGGCCGTCAGCAGGGCGCGGTTCTGGTCGTTGATCGGGCTGACACCGCCGAAGAGGAAGTAGTGCCGGCCGACCTCCTTCAGCCGCTCCGGGGGGATGCCCCGGCCGCGCGTCACGTTCTCCAGGAAGGGGACGACGTCGTCGGGGCCCTCGGGGCCGCCGAAGGAGAGCAGGAGCAAGGCGTCGTAGGGGGTGGGGTCGCACACATCGGGCATGCCCCCGATCCTGCCACCCTCCCCCCTCCACCCCCACCCGGGGCGCCCCGGGCGGGCCCGGCCCCGGGCGGGGCCCGCCGGCGGGGAGGCATCGCACGTCGGCCAGGGCCGGGCCCGGGGGGCCGACGGGTGGGGGCGTAAGCTGTGAAGGTCATTCATACGCCTTACCGGAGAAGCTCTTGCCCAGCCCCTATCGCGCCATCTTCACCGCCCCCGGCAGTAAGAGCTTCACCGCCGCAGGTCTCTTCGGCCGGATGCCCCTCGCCATGATGAGCATCGGCATCGTGACGATGGTCTCCCAGCTCACCGGGCGCTACGGCCTCGCCGGCGCGCTCTCCGCGACCATGGCGCTCGCGGCCGCCGTCCTGGGGCCGCAGGTTTCCCGGCTGGTGGACCGGCATGGTCAGGCGCGGGTGCTGCGGCCCGTCACGCTGATCGCCGTCGGCTCGGTCGCGGGTCTGCTGATCTGCGCCCGCCAGGAGGCCCCGAACTGGACGCTGTTCGTGTTCGCCGCCACCGGTGGGTGTGTGCCGAGCGTCGGCTCGATGGTGCGGGCCCGGTGGGCGGCGATCTTCCCGAGGTCGTCGCGGGAGCTGCACACCGCGTACTCGTGGGAGTCGATCGTCGACGAGATGTGCTTCATCTGCGGCCCGATCATCTCCATCGGCCTCTCCACCGCCGTCTTCCCGGAGGCGGGCCCGCTGGTGGCCGCCCTCTTCCTGCTGGTCGGCGTCTTCTGGCTGACGGCGCAGCGCGACACCGAGCCCGCGCCGCATCCGCGCGGGCAGGACGGCCGGGGTTCGGCGCTGCGTTCGCCGGGGCTCCAGGTGCTGGTGGTCACGTTCGCGGCGACCGGCGCGCTGTTCGGGTCGGTGGACGTGGTGACGGTGGCCTTCGCCGAGGAGCAGGGGCACAAGTCGCTGGCGAGCGTGGCGCTCGCGGTCTACGCGCTGGGTTCGTGTCTGGCCGGTCTGGTCTTCGGCCTGATGCACTTCAAGGGCGCGGGCGAGCGCCGGTGGCTGCTGGGTGTCTGTGCGATGGCCGTGAGTATGATCCCCCTCCAACTGGTCGGGAACCTCGCGTTCCTGGCCGTGGCGCTCTTCGTCGCGGGCCTGGCCATCGCTCCCACCATGATCACCACGATGGCCCTCGTCGAGGCGCGTGTGCCGCGCTCCCAGCTGACCGAGGGCATGACCTGGGTCAGCACCGGACTCGCCGTCGGTATCGCGCTGGGCTTCTCCATCGGAGGCTGGGCGATCGACGCGTTCGGCGCCGAGCCGGCGTACGCGGTGCCCGGGTTCGCGGGCGCGGTCGCGGCCGTCGTGGCGTTCCTGGGGTACCGCCGGCTGAACAGGCCGGTGCCGACGCGGGAGGGGCAGCGGGCCGATGGGCACGAGCGCGATCAGCAGGACGGGCGCGATCAGCGGGACGAGCGGGACGAGCGGGACGCGAATCTGGCGTAACTGGGCGCGGACGGTCTCCGTCCGCCCGGCCCGGGAGGCCCTTCCGGCCTCGGCCGAGGAGGTCGCCGAGGCGGTGCGGCGGGCCGCCGAGGACGGCCTGAGGGTCAAGACGGTGGGCAGCGGCCACTCCTTCACGGCGGTCGCCGCCACCGACGGGCTGCTGATCCGGCCCGATCTGCTGACCGGCATCCGGCATATCGACCGTACGGCGATGACGGTGACCGTCGAGTCCGGCACCCCGCTGAAGCGGCTGAACGCGGCGCTGGCCCGGGAGGGCCTCTCGCTCACCAACATGGGCGACATCATGGAGCAGACCGTCGCCGGGGCCACCAGTACCGGCACCCATGGCACCGGCCGGGACTCGGCCTCCATCGCCGCCCAGATCACCGGGGTGGAGCTGGTCACCGCCGACGGCACCCTGATGCGCTGCTCGAAGGAGGAGCACCCGGAGGTCTTCGCCGCCGCCCGGATCGGGCTCGGGGCGCTGGGCGTGGTCACGGCGCTGACCCTCGCCGTGGAGCCGCTCTTCCTGCTGCGGGCGCGGGAGGAGCCGATGAGCTTCGAGCGGGTGACGGAGGAGTTCGACGCGCTGCACACCGAGAACGAGCACTTCGAGTTCTACTGGTTCCCTCACACCGGCAACTGCAACACCAAGCGCAACAACCGCAGCGCGGGCCCCGCCGCCCCCGTGGGCGCCGTCAGCGGCTGGGTGGAGGACGAACTCCTCTCCAACGGGCTCTTCCAGGTGGCCAGCTCCCTCGGCCGCGCCGTCCCGGCCGTCGTCCCGGCGCTGGCGCGGCTCTCCAGCCGGGCCCTGTCCGCCCGTACCTACACCGACATCCCGTACAAGGTCTTCACCTCGCCGCGCCGGGTCCGCTTCGTCGAGATGGAGTACGCCCTGCCGCGCGAGGCCGTCGTGGACGCCCTGCGCGAGGTGCGGGCCATGATCGACCGGTCCCCGCTGAGGATCGGATTCCCGGTGGAGGTCAGGACCGCCCCCGCCGATGACATCCCGCTCTCCACCGCCTCCGGCCGGGAGACCGCCTATCTGGCCGTCCATGTCTACCGGGGCGCCCCCCACCGGGCCTACTTCACCGCCGTCGAACGCGTCATGGCCGCGCACGGCGGCCGCCCCCACTGGGGCAAGCTCCACACCCGTACCGCCGCTGACCTCGCCGCGCTCTACCCGCGCTTCGGGGAGTTCACGGCGGTACGGGACCGGCTGGACCCGGAGCGCCGGTTCGCCAACGCGTATCTGCGGCGGGTCTTCGGCGACTGACCGGACCGGGGCGGGCTGGTGCGATCAGGGGGTGAGGGTGCCGCCGGGTGACGGGACGGAGGAGGGACCGCCGCCCGGCGGCCGCTGCGGGACGGGGGCGGAGGAGTCCGGGGACGGGGAGGACGGTGGCGCGGACGGGGACGAGGGGGAGGACGGCGAAGGGGACGGCGGGGTACGGCCGTCGCCCTCGCCCCCCGGGGTGCCGCCGTCCGGCCCGGCTCCGCTGCCGGGGCTGCCGGGCTCACCGGGGTGACCCGGCGTGGTCGTGCCGCTGTCCGGGACGTCCGGGCCTGTGTCTGTACCGGGGCGTTCCCGGTGCTGGCCGGACCGTTCACCGGAGTCACCGGAGTCACCGGAGTCACCGGAGTCACCGGATCTTTCGGGGTCTCCGCCCCGGATCACCGAGCCGATGGTGGTGGACCCGGTGTTCCCGGCGAGTTCGGCGTCCGTCGCCAGCTCCCAGCCGGTGATCCCCGCCATCGCCACGCCGAAGACGACGGAGGCGCCGACCAGGGAACGCTTCCAGCCCCGTACCCGGGTGCCGTGGACGGTGGGCGCGCCGAACTCGCCACGCGGGGCTCCGGGCGTCGGTGCCGTCGCCCGCTGTGGACGGCCGTTGGTGCGGAGCCGGTCGCCGGTGCGGCTGAAGAGGTACTGGAAGACCGGCCCGCCGGAGGTCGCGACCACGCTCACCACACCGGCGCCGACGATTGTGCCGTAGACCCCGAGCCGTGAGGCGAGCACCGCCGCCGCCACCGTGGCCAGGGTGCTCCCGGCCACCTGGGGAAGGCTCAGCTCCAGCTTCCGTTCACGCTCTGTCGACCTGTTCTCGGTCCGCTCTGCCGCTGTTTCCGGCTTTTGACGCATCTTCAGCCCCTGCTCGCCCTTCTGTCGCATCTGTACGCATGAGGGACAAACAAGCGAACTGAATAGTTCCCTTTGGGAAGATTCTGTGAATCAGAACACCCGTGTTCCATGTACGCACGGTGAACTGCCGCGACCTGGGAGAAGTTCGACGGCGAGGCAGTCCACCGAGATGGTCCGAATGGAGTACTGTGGCCAAGCCCTGGGCATGGGCCCCTTCGAGGGTGCCCGGACCCCGGGGAAGGGGGCCGGAAGCGGCGCTCGATCCGGCGGCACCGCTATACCGCAGGGCTATCTGTACACAGAGTGACCGCCGGTCACGCTGCGTGGCTAAATAGGTAACCGTGCCATAGTGGCGATCAAGGGCCCATGCCCGACACGCCGGTGCAACTCGGCAAGGTTGTGGCAGGCTGCACCCGGGCAGGCCACACTCGACTAGCGGAAGCAGCGACGCGACAGGTGACGTCGGCAGGCACCACCCGGGAGGTCCCCATGCCCGAACTGCGTGTCGTGGCCGTCTCCAACGACGGCACACGACTGGTGCTGAAGGCTGCCGACAGTACGGAGTACACACTCCCCATCGACGAGCGGCTGCGCGCCGCCGTCCGTAACGACCGCGCCCGCCTCGGCCAGATCGAGATCGAGGTCGAGAGCCATCTGCGCCCCCGGGACATCCAGGCGCGGATACGCGCGGGGGCCACGGCCGAGGAGGTCGCCCAGCTCGCGGGGATCCCCGTGGAGCGGGTGCGGCGGTTCGAGGGACCGGTCCTCGCGGAGCGGGCCTTCATGGCCGAGCGGGCGCGCAAGACCGCCGTACGCCGCCCCGGTGAGAACACCGGGCCGCAGCTCGGCGAGGCCGTCCAGGAGCGTCTGACCCTGCGCGGTGCCGACAAGGACACCGTCATCTGGGACTCCTGGCGCCGCGACGACGGCACCTGGGAAGTCCTGCTGATCTACCGGGTCGCCGGTGAGCCCCACTCGGCGAGCTGGAGCTATGACCCGCCGCGACGGCTGGTCCAGGCCGTCGACGACGAGGCGCGCGCCCTGATCGGCGAGACGGACGACACCATCGCCGCGCAGGAGCCCAGCTTCCCCTTCGTACCGAGGATCGCCCGGCTGCCCCGGGACCGTCCGCTGGACCGCACCCTCGACCGGCCGCAGGAGCGTCCCTCCGGCGCGGGAGCACCGGCCGAGGAGTGCGAGCGGGACTCGCTGACCAGCCTGTTGGAGGCGGTGCCGAGCTTCCGGGGCGACATGGTGGTGCCGGAGCGGACCGCTCCCGCCGACGCCCCGGGCGAGGCGGAGGAGACGGAGGCGGAAGCCGAGGAGCCGGTGGCCCCGGCCGCGTCGGCGGGCGCTGGCTCCGCCTACGCCGATGTGCTGATGCCGCGTTCGGTGGCCGGTCACCGGGACCGGCTGACGGGCACCACGGATCGTCAGGCCGAGGCGGACGGGGTCCGTCCGGGTCGGCGTGCGGCGGTGCCGAGCTGGGACGAGATCGTCTTCGGGACCCGGCGCAAGAAGCAGGAGTAGCGGGGGGAGCCGGCGACGCGGCCCGTAGCGCTGTTGTCGGTCTGTCGTGGCTGACGGCAGGTCTGCCGTGGCTCACACCTCGAACGCGAGAGCGGGCCGCACCCTCGGC
>NZ_JBHVHF010000031.1:0-42344 GCF_042800315.1 Streptomyces sp. NPDC057638 | reverse complement strand
CTGTCACGGCGGCCGTGCCAGCACCCGTCCTCAGGCGACGGACATTCCCATCCGCTGCTCACCCAGAGGTGCGGCACGGCGTACGATCCCGGCCTCGTACGCGAAGATGACCGCCTGGACCCGATCGCGCAGATCGAGCTTTCCCAGGATGCTCTGCACATGGGATTTGACGGTCGACTCGGCGACCCCCAATCCAACCGCTATTTCCGGGTTGGAAAGCCCCTGGATCATCAGCTCGAAAACCCGGCGCTCGCGTTTGGTGAGCGACCGTACCCGTTCCAGGGTCTCGTGTGAGGAGCCCTTGAGGGAGACGGACGCGGCCGCGAGATTACGCGCCAGATCGGTTCTGATGGGCATGTATCCGGCGGCCGTCACCCGCACGGCCGCGATCAGGTCGCTGGGGCTGACGCCACGGCCGAGCAGCGTGCAGCGGCCGATCCGCAGCAGATTGATGGCCTGGTCGTCAGGGGAGGGCACCAGCACGATCAGATGGACCGGCCGGGCGTCGCTGGACTGGGCGGCGAGCCGCTCGGCGAGGACCAGGGTCTCCCGGGACAGTGACCGCTCGCTGCACAGGATGACATCGGGTTTGCATAAGGAGGCCACCCGGTGGGCCTCCCCGGGAGATTCGGCGTCCCCGACGATGAGAATTCCCGAATCCCGGCCGAGAACCGCGTGCAGACCGGCACGCTCCAACTGGTCTTCGGAGACGAGGAGTACACCGATATCCCCCCGAGCCACCATCCCTTCCCCTTTCAACCGATCACCGTCAGCTCACATAATGTGCTCAGCACCCGCCTCTGTGAAGCGTCGCGTTCCAGCCATATGAAGGTACACACCAAATCTTCACAGGGTGACTCAACTTCATACGGAAACGAGCAATTACGCGACGCGGTATCCCTTCATGAACTCTCTTTCATATAAATTCCCGGGATCCGCTTCCCGTGATAATGGGCACCTTCCCCGCCCCGGGCCCGCCGCCGCCCTCCACCGGGACCCCGCCGCCACCCGCCGCTCCCGCCCACGGCGGGACCCGGACGTACGGAGGCCCCGGCCCCGCCGAAGGGCCGGGCCTACGGAAGCACCGGGCGTACGGAAGGGCCGGGCCGCCCGTCGGCGACCCGGCCCCCAGGGCATCGCGCCCGGTCAGCCGCGCTCGTTGACCGTGATGGTCCGCAGCGCCGCCGAGGAGCGGATGTCCTTCTCACAGAAGCGCTGGGTCACCCACTTCTTCTGGGAGTAGAGGCGGGTCTGGTCGGAGGAGTGCGGGGAGAGCGGGTTGGCCGACTGGCCGTAGGTCACCAGGGTCCTGGCCACCGGGCAGCCCTTGGCGTTCCAGCTCACGGCCTGGACATAGCTGGTGCCATGGACCATCTCGGTGTAGGCGGCCCGCTTGGGGTCCCAGACACCCACCATCATGTTCCAGACGCCGAGCGCGTGGCTGCCGCCGTGGACGGGGATCCGCTGGCCCGCGCGCTCCACGTAGTGGCGCTGGCCCCAGGCGGTCTCCAGCGGAACCTTCTTCTCGCGCAGATCCTGGACCACGTCCGCCAGCGCCGTGGTCACGGCGGGCAGCGAGGTGTCAGGGGTGCGCGGGGTGCGGACGGGGTCCTTCGCGTCGAAGGGCACCTTCCACAACTTCTGGCCGGAGGCGAGCCGGTTGAGCCGCTTCCAGTACCGGTCGAAGAGCAGCGCGCCCTGGCTGTCGACGTTCAGGGTCCGGTCCCAGTCCTTGAGCACCGGGCAGGCGGCCGAGACGTCCACCTCCGTACCGTCCGTGGCCTTCGCGAGACCGCCGGGCAGGGCGGCGCAGGCGCGGGCGAGGGCGGGGGCGAACGCGTCACCGGCCGGGGCACGGTTGGCGAACTGGAGCCGCTGGGCGTCGGTGAGCCGCAGCTCGCCCCGGCGGGTGAGGGCGGTCAGGTCCTCGATCCCGCCCCGGGTGCGCAGCGAGCGCGTGCTGTCGATGTCGCCGAAGACCCGCTCATAGCCCCGGATCGGCCGGTCCGGGTGGGCCAGCCAGGCGCTGTCGTTGGAGTTGGCGGCGTAGGGCGCGTTCTTCAGCGTCGGCATCTTCTTCGGACCGAAGATCCCGGGCTGGAGCGCGTCACGGTCGGTGCCGAGGGCGCACTCCGTACGGGAGCCGTCGAGGACGGCGAGGCCCGAGGACGGGTAGACGGCCTTGCCGAGCGCGGTGGAGCAGCGCCGGGCCAGCGAGTCCGTGATCCGGGGCAGCACCTGCGACTGGGTGAAGAAGGAGCCGCCGCGCGCGTCGGCGGCGATGGTGTTCACCCAGGGCAGGCCCTGGGTGCGCGCGAGTCCCCGCTGGAGCCCGTCGACGCTGGAGGATGTGGCGAAGGCGAGTGCCGTGTCCCAGAACCGCAGATGGCGGGCGTTGGGGTCGTTGAGCGCGTAGGCGCTCTTGGTGGTCCAGGGCAGCGGCATCCCGTCCATGTCGGTGATGACCGGTCCGTACGCGGTCCACCACTGGGTACGGGTGACGGGCGCGCCGTCCTTCACGGCGACGGTGACGCTGCGCTGGGTCATCCGCCGGCGCTCGCCGTCGACCAGGTAGACCGTGGGGTCGGCCGGGTCGAGGGCCAGTTCATGCAGGCTGACCGGGACGCCGGTGGAGACGGTGTGGCTCCAGGCGACCTTGTCGGTGAAGCCGATGTTGATGGCCGGGGAGCCGAGCAGGGAGCCGCCGGAGACATTGAGTTCGCCGGGGATGGTCTGCTGGGACTGCCAGAAGCGGCGGGCGCCCTGCCAGGGGTAGTGCGGGTTGCCGATGAGCATGCCGCTGCCGCCGGCGGTGGTGGAGCCGTGGAAGGCGACGGCGTTGGAGCCGAGCTTCCTGGCGTCCGGGGAGAAGAGCGCGCGGGCCTCGCGGGCGGTGGCCGCCGGGTCGGGCGCCGTCGCGGCCGGGGTGCCGGGGCGCGGCGGGGTGGCGGCGACGATGCCGTCGCTGGCCATGCCCTGACCGCCGGTCACCAGCAGCGAGTGCCCGAGGGTGACGAGGTCGCCGACGGTGATGGGACGGACCCAGCTGGCGCCCTTGCAGGTGGGGTCGTTGATCTTGTTCTGCTTCAGCCAGGCGTTGTATCCGGCGACCCAGCCGCGCATCAGCGCCTTGGCGTCCTTGCCGGGTCCGGCGGGCGCGGGGGCCTCGAAGAGCTTCTCGGCGGTGCGGTCGGTGCGCAGTCCGCGGAAGAAGAGGTCGCTGGTGAGGTTGGTGGAGGCGCCGGAGAGGTCACCGTCCCCCTGGCCGTCGGCGCCGTAGTGGCGCGAGCGTTCACCGCGTACGGTGAGGAAGGAGTCGGCGAGTTCGCAGACCTGGTCCTTGGCCTGGGCCCAGCCGTTGCCGAAGCCCAGGCTGGTGTAGTTCCGCGCGGTGATGTGCGGGATGCCGTACTCGGTGTAGCGGATGGTGGCGGTCAGACCGCCCGCCGCCGGTTGTACGGCGGCACGTTCACCGGCCGCGGGGGCGGCGGTGGCGGTCATGGGCTGGAGGGTGACCGCGGCGGAGGCCAGGGCCACCGCGGCTATGGAGAAGCGGCGAATAGTACCGTTCCCCGCCGGTCTTCCGGACGTGTTTCGGAAGAACAAACTGTCTCCCAATGACGAGGGATGGAAGGGTGTACGCGCACCGCCCGGAGGGGGTGCCGGACATAACTGATCAGTAGCCGATTCGATTTGTCAAGCAATGAACTCTTCTCCCGAAATCTGCGTCATCATTGAGGCTCTTGGGTGATTCCAGACCCGGCGACGAGTGTCATCAATCAGCCTGCCGGGCAAGCCTGTTGACCGGGGGGACGGCGCGCGTAGAGCGTCGAGAATAAGCCAATCAGAAATCCGGACAGTCTCGCTCCGGATAGTCGGGGAAGCCGCGAATACCAGGGGGCGCACCGCTCATTCCACCGTGCTCTCGCACGCCCCTCTACCGTCGACGCCTCAAGGGAATGAGGCAGATCGTCAGGCGACCGCCGCGTGTCTGCGGTGAACTGAGTGAACCGGGCGCACAGAAGGTACGCAACGTACGCAACGCTGGAGAAGAGAGAGCTGAGGAGCAGCCCATGACGACGGTTCTGTTGGTCCATGCGGTGTCACTGTGGCGTGCCTCGTTGGCCTGCCTGCTCAGTACCGACAAGGATCTCCAGGTCAGGACCACCGACAAAGGCGGAGTGCGCACGGCGATGGAGGAGTATCCATCGGACATTCTCGTCACGGATCTCGATTGTCCGGATTCCGTGGAAGTGCTGACCCTGATGGAATCGCTGCGACGGCCCGCCTCCGGTGACCGGGGAACGGCCCTGGTGGTCCTCGCCCGTGGCGACCGCGCGGGCGATCTCCGCAGAGCGTCGGACGCCGGGGCCCGGGGCTATATCGACAAGTTCGGCCCCGCCGACAATCTCTGCGAGATCATCCACAAGGTCGCCGCTGGTGGCCGCCATATCGATGAGTCACTCGCCTTCGGGCTGTTACAGGCGACCGAGGTCCCGCTCTCCCCCCGTGAGCTGAGAGTGCTGGCGATGGCGGCCGAGGGCGAGTCGGTCTCCTCCATCGCCGGAGCGCTCCACCTGGCCAGCGGTACGGTACGGAACTATCTGGCCGCCGCGATACGCAAGACCGGCGCCCGCAACCGGCTTGACGCGATACGGCTGTCGAAGGAATTCGGCTGGTTGTAGCTCAACCCCAGGGCGGGGGACGCGGGCGCGGCCCCCGGTACTCGCGCCCACGTCGGCGCTCCGGCGCCGGGTCGCGGTCGCGCGGACCCCTCCGGCACACTCCGGCGCCGGGTCGGAGTGAGACAGCCTTCCGGCACGCTCCCGCGCCGGGTCAGGGCGAGACGGACCCTCCGGCGCGCTCCCGCGCCCGTGCGGGTGCGGGTCCTCGCTCCCGCCCCTGCTCCCGCTCCCGCCCGTGCTCCGAGCCGGGTGCCCAGAGGCCGGTCAGCTCGCGGTACAGCGGTGAGCTGGCCAGGAGCCCGGTGGGGGTGCCGATGAGAGTGTCCGTGCCGTCCATCACCAGCACCCGGTCCGCCCGCCGCGCCGAGTCGAGCCGGTGGGCGATGACGACCAGGGCCTGGGCCCGTGCCGCGAGCGCCGCCTCCGCGCGGGCCTCGGCGGCCGGGTCCAGATGGCTGGTGGCCTCGTCCAGGATCAGCAGTGGCGCGGTCGCCAGATGGGCCCGGCCCAGCGCGATGAGCTGGCGCTCGCCCGGGGAGAGCCGGGCCGGGTCGACGGTCCCGTCGAGCCCGCCGAGCCGGGCCACCAGCTCCTCAAGACCGATCGCGGCCACGGCCAGGGCGAGCTCCGGTCCGGTGGCGCCGGGCCGCAGATAGCGCAGGTTGTCCCGGAGGGTGCCGCCGAAGACATGGGCCCGCTGCGGCAGCAGGGTGCGTACGGCGGTGGGCTCCAGCTCCCCCGGCGCCCGGCCGAGCCAGCGCAGTTCACCCCCGGTGGGGGCCGCCACCGCGGCCAGCACGGCGGCCAGGGTGGACTTCCCGCTGCCGCTGGGGCCGACGACCGCGAGCCGTTCCCCCTTCCGTATCCGCAGGTCCAGCCGGTCCAGCACGGGACGGGCGGCGGGCCCGTACGCGAAGCTGACCGAGCGCAGCTCGGCGAGGACATCGGCCGGGGGCAGCGGACGGCCGTGGGCGGGGTGGTCCTCCGGGCGCGCCGGGGCCGGTACGGGTCCGGTGAACCGGTCCAGCACCACCACCAGCCGCCCCCCGGCGGTGCCGATGACACTCAGCAGCGCGTGTACGGCCGGTCCCAGCGACTGGGTCAGATAGGTGAAGGCGCCCAGCAGGGCCCCGGCGCTCAGTCCGCCGCGCAGCAGCCACTCCGCGCTGACCAGCAGCACCAGCGGCGGCAGCGCGCCGCAGACGGCGAGCGCCAGGATCCTGACGGCGGCCCAGCGGGCCAGCGAGCGGGACGCGGCGGCCTGGGTGGCGGCGATCTGGCGGGCCCGGTCGACGGTCGGCCCCGCGCCCCCGGCCGCCGCGATGTCCCGCAGCGCGGCGGCGCTCCGGCCGGAGTGCGCGGCGAACTCCTCGTCGGCGTCGAGGTAGGCGCGCTGACGGGCCGCCATCGGGGCGAGGGTGGCGAGGAAGAGCCCGAACCCCAGGACCAGCGGCGGCAGCACGACCAGCAGCAGCCGGGGCGCCAGGGCCGCCATCCCCGCCAGGGCGCCCGCCGAGGTGAAGACGAAGGACCGCAGCGACATCACCAGCCCGCCCCAGCCGTCGCGGGCGATCTCGCTCTGGTGGGTGACCTGGGAGACGGAACGGCTGCTCGCGGGCGCTCCGGCGCCCGGCGGTGCCAGCAGCGCCCGGGTGACGGCCCGTCGGACCAGTCCGTCGCGGAGCGGTTCGACCAGTGCGGAGAGCCCGCCGAAGACGCCCCGGGTGGCGAGGAGGGCGGGGAGGGTGGCGAGGGCCGCCACGGTCAGCCAGGCGAGCCCCACCCCGGGCGCGCCGTGGAGGAACCCGTCGTCCAGGGCGCGCGCGACCGCGAACCCGCTGAGGAAGGTCTGGACGAACTCGACCAGCGACCAGGCGCCGAGCCGCGCCACGACCCGGCGGCGCGCCCGCAGGAAGGGGCGGCCCTCCCGTAGCACCCGGCGCAGCGCGCCACGGCCGCGCGCGGACGGCCCGGCGGTGGCCCCGGTCGGGCCGTTGACCGGGTCGGCTGCCGGGTCAGCTGCCGGGTCGGGGGCGGGTGGGCTCATCGCTGCTCCGGTACGGTCAGGGGCCCGCCGTCAGCGGGGCGCGCGGGCGCGGGCCACGGCGTGACCGGTTCGTCGTACGCGGATTCCTCGGCGGCGCTGTGCGCGGGCGCGCATCCCGGGTCGTGCCCGCCGTCGTGCGCGGGCGGGTGCGCCTCGGGGGGCCGCGCCGCGAAGACGGCCCGGTACTCCGGGTCCGCCCAGAGCGTCGTGTGCGCCCCCACCGCGCGGAGTCCGCCCTCGTGGAGCCAGGCGACGGCGTCCGCGCCTGCGGCGGTGGAGACCCGGTGGGCGACGACGAGATGGGTGCGGGTCCCGGTGTGGGCGGCGAGGGCGCGCTGGACCCGGCGTTCGGTGACGGTGTCGAGGCTGGAGGTCGCGTCATCGAGGATCAGCACCCGGCCCGCGTGGGCGAAGGCGCGGGCGAGCCCGAGCCGCTGGCGTTCGCCGCCGGAGAGGGGCGCGTGCTCCAGGGGGGTGCGGGCGCCATCCGGCAGCAGGGCCACGAACCCGTCGGCGGCGGCGGCCCGCAACGCCTCCGCGAGCCGCGCCGCGCCGGGGTCGCCGGCCCCGAAGGCCACGGCCTCCTCGACGGTCGCCCCGGGCAGTTCGGGCCGGGCGAAGGCGTATCCGACCTCGTCCCGCAGCCGCACCGGGTCGACCCCGTCCAGCGGCACCCCGTCGACGGTCACCGTCCCGGCGTCCGGGTCGGTGAGCCGCCCCGCGACGGCGGCCAGCAGCGACTTGCCGGAACCGGAGCGTCCGACCACGGCCATCGAGGTGCCGCCGGGCACGGTGAGGGTGATCCCGCGCAGCAGGGCGCGGCCGTCCCGTACGACGTCGACGTCCCGCAGGACGAGGGTGCCGGGCCCGCCGGGCGGCAGGGTCAGGCCACGGTGGGGCAGGCCGGGCAGCGCGAGCAGCGGGGCGAGCCTGCGGGCGGCGGCCCGGCCACGGGAGATCGCGGTGAGCGCGCCGGTCAGGGCGCCGATACCGATGGCGAGGACGGCATAGCGGGAGACGGCGAGCAGCTCACCCACGCTCAGCGCCCCGGCGGCGAGCCGCAGCCCGCCGACGCCGAGGACGAGGAAGGTCAGCAGCGGCAGCAGCACGGCGCTGCCGCCGACGGCCCGCCCGTGGACGGTCCAGGTGCGGCGGCCGTGGTCGGCGAGGGCGGTCAGCGGGGCGAGGACACGCGCGCGTTCGCGGGCGGCGCTGTGGCTGGCGCGTACGGTGTCGGCGCCGTCGAGGGCCTCGGTGAGCCGGGTGGCGATCAGGGCCTGTTCGCGCTGGTAGTCGGCGGCGGCGGCGGAGGTGTCCCGGACGAGCGCGCGCAGGAGCAGCAACAGCAGCGGGAACCCGGCCAGCAGCGCGAGACCGGTCCACGGGTCGATCAGGAAGAGCCCGGCGATCCCGCCGAGCGGCAGCAGCACGGTGGCGACGGCGGTCGCGGTGGCCACGGGCACGGCGGCGGCCTCGGCGGCGTTGGCGGTGAGCCGGGTGGTCAGATCGCCGGGCGCGGCGACGGCGGCGCCGTGGCGGGGCTCGGCCCGCACCACCCGGTCGAGGACGGTGGTGCGCAGCCGCGCGGTGAGGGTGGCGGTGGTGGTGCCGCCGAGGATGGCGACGGCCGCGTCGAGCAGTACGTCGGCGGCGATCAGCCCGGCGCAGAGCAGCAGCGCGGCCCCGGGCAGCCGCCCGTCGGTGATCAGGGTGTCGACGGCGGAGCCGAGGGCGAAGGGCAGGGCGACGGCGGCGAGCGCGGCGAGCGCCGAGCAGAGCCCGAGGACGGTGAGCGGCAGCCGTCCGGCGCGCACCACGGTCGGCGGCCGGGCGGTCGCCGTGGGCGGAACGCGCGTCACCTGGGGGTCCTTCCGGTACGGCCGGGGCGGGTGGCGTGAGGACCGGCCGGGGCGTCGGGACGGGATGAACGCGACGGCGGCGGCACGGTGAGGGCCGCCGCACGTGGGGCGGGGCCCGGACCACGGGGGTCCGGGCCCACCAGGGGCCCGTTCACAGGCCCCGCGCCGAGGAGTCCATGAGGTCAGCGGCTCATGCCGACCCCCCGGCCGAGTGTCACGGGGTGCAGAGGAGCACGCTCAGGGAGCTGTACTCACACACGATCACGCTGACCTGGCTGCCGGTCGCGTCCTCGAACGAGTCCTCGGCCGGGGTCTCCAGGGCCTGAAGGTCAAGAAGCGCCATGATGGTTTCCTTCCTTGGGGACGGGTGTCTCAGTTGCGTACGGTCCCTGGCTGGGACCGGTCTGTGGGCCGCTGGTGCGGCGTGAGGAACGGCAGGGTCGGCGCGTTTCCGGGGATGTCGGGGGCGTCGCCGTACGCGCTGCCGAGGGCGAGCAGGACTCCGGCGGTGCCGGTCGCCAGGTCCATGGACCTGCGGAGCATCTGCTCGCCGGGGAAGGCCAGGTCACCCCGGTACGGGAGGGCGTGCAGGCCCAGGAGCCCGCTGTGGCGGCGGATGGTCCGCAGCCGCCGCGCCGGGTCGCCGTAGGGGGTCCTGGCGAGCTGGAGGACGAGTCCGGCCGCGCCCCGGAAGAGCCCCGGCTGGACGTAGAAGGAGGAGCGGAGGGCGAGTTGGAGGGTCTCGCGGGCGGTGGCGAACTCCTCGTCGTGCCGGTGGGCCAGGTACTCGTCGATGACGAGTGCCAGCCCGGCGCTGCCACTGCCCAGATAGGGCATGCTCCGCTTGCCGTCGGGAACGAGGAGCGCGCCTTCGGCGCCGGTGACGCAGCGGCCGAGGTCGCGCCGGAGCGCGGCGGCCGCCAGCTCCAGCAGGGCCGGGTCCGCGTCCCGTTCGTAGCGGCGCAGGAAGAGCAGGGCCAGCCCGGTCGCGCCGTGCAGCAGCCCGGTGCGCGGGGAGGGTTTCCCCTGGACCAGGGAGTGCGCGGCCAGGGTGGTGCAGCGGTCGGCGGCGGCGCGCAGCGCGGCGGCCTCGTCGCCTTCGGCGGCGAGCGCCAGCTCGTCCAGGGCGAGCGCGATGCCCGCGTGGCCGCTGTGCAGATCGGAGGTGAGTCCGTCGAGTGGCTGACGGGTGATCAGCCGAGCGAGTTCGAGGGCTTGGGCGGGATGGCCCTCCCGCTGGAGGGTCCAGGCGATCCCGGCGAGCCCGTCGTAGAAGCCGAGGGCCGTGCCGGACTCGGGGCTCTTGACCCGGGTGAGCAGCCACTCCACGGCCTCGGGACAGGGCGGCGCCCCGGTCTCCCGCAACGCGTGCAGCACTCCGGCGGCGCCATAGCCGAAGGACTGGCCCCCGGCCGGGTTGGCGAACTGGGCGATGTCGCCCGGGAAGAAGCGGTCCTCGCGGTCGGGCGTGGCGGAGGCGAGGAGGGCGCGGACCATGGAGTCCCGGCTGAGCGGCCAGTCGTCGGGGGCGGGCGGTACGGGCGTCCCGCCGGGGCCGGACGACAGCGACGGTACGGAGGGTTCGGGCGAGCCGTCAGGGTCAGCGGAGACCGGTCCGCCCGCAGAAGCGACACCGCCCGCGACACCGGCACCGGCACCGGCACCCGTGTTCTCCGCGCCGCGCAGGATCTCCGTCACGGCGGGCCGCAGTTCCTCCTCCGGCACCGGGAAGAACCGTGTCGCGGCCCGTGCCAGCGACACCACCTTCCCCCGGTCACTCGCGAGCAGCATCGTCAGCGGCAGCAGCAGCGCGAGACGCACGCAGGCGAGCGCGTAGTGGTCGATCGCGGCTCCGCGCCGGTCGGGAGGGGCGACGAAGGAGGGGTTGGCCACGATCTGGCGGCCGTTCTCCTCGACCGGGAAGGCGGCCTCGAAGTCCAGCAGCACCACCCGGGACTCGTCCTCGGTGACCATGACGTTGCTCAGATGGAGATCGCTGATGACGAGTCCGCGCTCATGGACCTGGGCGACGGCCCGCTCGACCATCCCGTACATCCGGCGGGCCCAGTCGGCGTGTTCGGCGAGGGCTTCGGGCGTCGGCTCGGAGGCGAGCAGCGGGAAGCGCCGGGCGAAGACGGTGTTGAGGGTGGTGCCGGGGATGTACTCCAGCGCCAGGAAGCGGTGCTCGCCGATGTCGAAGGAGTCCCGGAGCCGGGGGACGCAGTCGAGACCGCCGAGCCGTTCCAGCGCCTCGCGCTCCCGGTCGAGCCGGGCGACGGCGTCGGCCCCGTCGGCGGCGAGCCCGGCATGGGGCCTGCCCTCCTTGAGGACGACGTCGGTGTCATCACGGGTGTCGCGGGCCTTGTAGACGCCACCGCCGTTGGAGAAATGGAGGGCGCCGCGCACCTCGTACGGCATGTCGGCCATCCCGACGGCCGCGCGCGCCTCCAGATAGGGCTGGAGGAACGGCGGGGGCGTCACCCACTCCGGCAGGGTGAAGGAGACCCCGCGCGGATCGGGGACGAGGGTTCCCCGGGGGTCGGCGACGGCGGGCACCATCCGGCCTCCGGGGCCCAGACAGTAGCGGGGCGCGAAGGCGCCGTAGCGCACGTACACCGGTGCGTCGCCGCAGCGCAGATCGCTGAGGATGTACGGTCCGTGCTCCCCGGCGAGCAGCGTCACCAGATCCTGGCAGATCTCGCGGAACGCCTCGTCGGTGTGCGGGTAGACGGTGATGAACTTGCCGCTGCCCGCGCGGTCCGCGTACTTGGAGTTCCGCAGGTGGAGCGGGCCGGGGCCGGGGATGAACTTCAGCGGTATCCGGCGCGGCACGCAGTAGTCGAGGACCCGGCGGAGCACGCTCTCGGCGTTGTCGAGGGCGGCGGAGACATGGATCTTCCAGCCCTGGGGGGGCATCCGCAGTCCGACAGGGGTGAAGGAGAGCCAGTCGCCACGGCGGGAGGAGTCCCAGCCCTGGGGCGCGCCGTCCCGGGCGGGTCCGTAGAGCCGCTCGGGGGCGGGCGCCGCGTCGCCGGAGACGCGATGCGGGGTGTCATAGAAGTCGCGGTCCGCCTGGCAGTAAGCCGCGTATTCGGGGTTCACGCCCACTCCTCCCTCGCCTGGTCCGGTCGGTGGCGAGAGAGAAGCTGTCACATCGCGATCGGGGCATGACAGTCACTGTTGTCATGACTCCTCCATGCGGGGGGCCATGCGGATCTCACAGCGAACACACGCCCTCCGCACCCGTCCTGACGTGCGCGAATCACGGCCGTACGCATGTGGAAGCGGTATATGTCCAGGCGGGGAGGGGGTGCGCGACGCACACTTCTTGACGATTGTTCAGCGGCCGGGGTCGCGCCGGAGCCCCGCCGATGCATGGTCCGCCCCGGTCTCCCCCTGCCCTCACGAGCGGGAGAAGCGCGCCCGGCGCGGACCACACCCGCCCCAAGGCACCGACCCGTCCCCTACGCCCCTCACACCCCAGGGCCGCCCACGCTCCCGGGGCCACCGCGACCCTGGGCGCCCCCTCCACCCCCGGCGGCCTCGGCGCCCAAGCCGTCCCCGCCACCGCCGCCCTCCAGAGCCTCCAGACCCGGCGCGTACGTCTCCACCACCTGCCGCATGGACGCGTTCACGGCGAGCAGGAACTCGGCGGTGGCCTCGAAGCGGGCACCCGCCGGGGTCGCGCCCCCGAGGACCTCGACCCCGCGCCGCGAGGCGGCCACCAGGGCGTCGTTCGTCCGCAGCGCCGCGAGCAGGGAGCGGAGCCAGATCGCGTCGTCGACGACATAGCGTTCGCGGCGGGCACCGGGAGCCCGCTCCCGCCGGACCATTCCCTGCTGTTCCAGGAAGGCGACGGCGTGTGAGACGGACGCGGCGCTGATGCCGAGCCGCTGCACCAGATCGGCGGCGGTGAGGGCGCCGGAGTCGGTGACGCAGAGACAGGCCATCACCCTGGCCATCATCCGGGGCATCCCCTGCTGGTCGAGGAGGGCGGTGTAGAACTCCGCGAACTCCTCGACCGCGCGGGGGTCACGACCGGGGGCGCCGTCGGAGACGGGCACCGCCGCGCGCTGGGCCCGCTGCCGCCGTCGCGCACGCCCCTGGGTGGCCTCATGCGCCCGGTCCGCCGTGTACCCGCCGGGTCCGCCGTTGCGGGTGACCTCCCGCATGACGGTCGAGGCGGGCCGCCCCAGACGGCGGCCGATCTCCGCGTAGCCCAACCCCTCGGCCAGCCCCGCCGCGATCCGCTGACGGTCCTCGCTGGTGAGCCTGCCTCCGGGCATCGGCGCTCATCTCCCTCATGGCGGGCGGCACGGGATCCGGCACCCGCGCGTCTCGCCGCCCAGTATGCGTTTCCCCAGAGTCCATTGCAATGCCCACTCCGGTCCGCTCATTGCATTCATCTGCATCATCATTGCAATGAATCCCCAATTCCCCTTGCTGGAACGATAGATACGGCCGCCGATATCTTTGACGAATCAGTGAACGCAATGTAGCGTCCCCGTTGTTCAGAGATTCGCGAACACCGATGGACTCGGTCCGAGACTCCGTACGGACTCCCTCCTCCGGTGGCCGGCGGTCCCGTCGGCCACCGGAGGCACACCACGAAGCGAGCGAGCGGGCGAGTCGGAGCGACAGGGCCACCAGCGGCTCACCGGACCCGGTCCGCCACGGCGACCAGCACCACCCGCACACCGCACCGCACGCGCACCACACCGGGACGGTCCCGGCCACCGCACACCGACCACCGCACACAAGGGGATTCATGATGAGCAAGGGCAACCGCGGCTTCTCCACCACAGGGCTGCGCCGGATGCGCGACGTCCTGACCCGGCATGTCGAGTCGGGCCGGATCCCGGGGCTCGTCGCCCTGGTCAGCCGGGACGGTGAGACCCATGTCGAGGCGATCGGCACGATGCGCCACGACGGCGGCGCGCCGATGCGCCGGGACACGATCTTCCGGATGGCCTCGACCTCCAAACCGCTCGGGGTCTCGGCGGGCATGGTCCTGCTCGACGAGTGCAGGCTGCGGCTGGACGACTCGGTGGAGCCGTGGCTGCCCGAACTCGCCGACCGGCGGGTACTGAAGCGGCCCGACAGCCCCCTGGACGAGACCGTGCCCGCGGATCGGGCCATCACCGTACGGGACGTGCTGACCTGCCGGTTCGGGCTCGGAGTCGATCTGACCAGGCCGGACACCCCGGTCCAGGCCGCCCTCCAGGAGCTGGAACTGACCGGCCAGGCGGCGCCGATGCCCGCGCCGGACGAGTGGATGCGCCGACTCGGCACCCTGCCGCTGAGCCACCAGCCCGGCGAGCACTGGCAGTACCACCTCGGCTGCGATCTGCTGGGCGTGCTGGTCGCGCGGGTCACGGGCCAGACCTACGAGACGTTCCTGCGCGAACGCGTCTTCACGCCCCTGGGGATGCGGGACACCGGCTTCCATGTGCCCGCCGGCGACATCGACCGGCTGCCGCCCGCCTACGCCCCCGACCCCCGCACCGGGGAGTTCATCGTCTGGGACGAGCCGGTGGGCGGACGGTACAGCGCGCCCCCGGCGTTCACGGCGGGCGGCGGCGGGATGGTCTCCACCGTGGACGACTACCACGCCTACTTCCGGATGCTGCTCAACCAGGGGACGCACGGGAACGAGCGGATCCTGTCGCGGCCCGCCGTCGCGCTGATGACGACCAACCATCTGACACCCGCCCAGAGCGCGGCCCGGGACGCCCTGATCGACCATCCCGTGGCGTTCGGGCTCTCGCGGCACGGCGGCTGGGGCCTGGGGATGGCGGTACGCACCCACCGGTCCGACTACGCGTCCGTGGGCCAGTTCGGCTGGGACGGCGGTACCGGCACGACGACCCACGCCGACCCGGAGCAGCGGCTCGTGGGCATCCTGCTGACCCAGACCGGGATGTCCACCGCGGACTCGCCCCGGCTGATCCGCGACTTCTGGACCATGACCTACCAGGCGATCAACGCCTGACGACCGCGTTCCGGGGTGGGCGCGGGCCCGCCCCGGGACGGTGGGGCGGCGGGGCCTTCCGGGCCGGAGGCCGCCCGCACCCGGGGCGGTGGGGCGGCGGAGCCGCCCGCACCGGAGGCCGCGCCTTCGCCGGGGATCCCACCTCAGCGGAGGCCGCCTCCCCCCGAGGCCGGCCCTCCGAGGGTTCCCCTCACCCGGGGCCGCCTGCGCCCGGGCCGGATCACCCCGGGTCGCCGCACCCGGGGCCGGATCACCCCGGGGCCGCGCCTCCGCCGGGCGCGGGGCCGTCCTACGGCAGTACCGCCGTCCCGTCCAGTTCGACCAGCGCGGCCTCGTCCCAGAGCCGCACCACCCCGATCACCGCCATCACCGGATACTCCCGCCCCACCAGCCTCCGCCACACCTGCCCCAGTTCCCGCGTGGCGGCCCGGTAGGCGTCGACGTCCGTCGTGTACACGGTGACCCGCGCCAGGTCCTGGGGCGCGCCGTCCGCCGCCGCCAGCGCGGTGAGCAGATTGGCCAGCGCGGTCTCGAACTGCTCGGTGACCGTCTTCCCCACGATCCGCCCATGCAGGTCGAGCGCGGTCTGTCCGGCGAGGAAGACCAGCCGTGAGCCGGTGGCGGTGATGGCGTGGGAGTAGCCGGAGGGGGACGGGAGTTCGGCCGGTTCGTGCCGGTCAAGGCTCATGCGGGCGGCTCCTTCGCGTTCTTCGTGCTCGTCACGTTCTTCACGGGCGCGGCGGCCTTGCCAGGCGCGGCGGCCGTGGCGGACCCGCCCGCCTCCCCGGCCCCAGCGGCCTCCCCGGACCCGGCGGCGGCGGTGGCGGGCCCGGTGGACTTCGTCTCCGTACGCGTACGCGTCGCCCTCCCACCCTTCCCACCCTTCCCGGCCTTCGCCGCCTTCTCAGCCTTCCCGGCCTTCCCGGCCTTCCCGGCCTTCCCAGCCCTCGCCGCCTTCCCAGCCTTCGCCGCCTTCGTGGTCGGCGGCACCCACGGCGCCGCCGCCGCCCGGTACAGCTCCCTCGCGATGATCGACCGCTGGACCTCCGTAGCGCCCTCATAGACACGCGGCGCGCGGACCTCTCGGTAGAGATGTTCCAGAGGGTGACCACGCTGGAGCGCCCGCGCGCCGTGGAGTTGCACCGCCGTGTCCACCACGTACTGGGCCGCTTCCGTGGCGAAGAGCTTGGCCATCGCCGAGCGGCGCCGGGTGTCGGCGTCCCCGGCGTCATACGCGGCGGCGGCCGCGTAGACCAGCAGCCGCGCCGCCTCCGTACGGGTGGCCATCTCGGCGATCTGGTGGGCGACGGCCTGGAGGTCCTTCAGCGGACCGCCGAACGCCTGGCGGCGGTCGGTGTGGGCGAGGGCGAGGTCGAGGGCGGCCTGGGCCATACCGACCGCGAAGGCGCCGACGCTGGGCCGGAAGAGCGTCAGGGTCTCCATGGCGACGCCGAAGCCCCGGTCCACCTCGCCCACCACATCGGCCGGGCCGACCGGTGTCCCGTCGAAGACCAGCGAGCCGACGGGGTGCGGGGCGAGCATCTCCAGCGGGGCACCACTGAGTCCGGGCCGGTCGGCGGGGACCAGGAAGGCGGTGATCCCCCGCGCGCCCGCGCCTTCGGTGGTGCGGGCGAAGACGGTGGCGAAGTCGGCGTCGGGCGCGTTGGAGATCCAGCGCTTCTCCCCGGTGAGCCGCCACCCGCCGCCGGGGTCGGGGTCGGCGCGGAGCCGCAGCGCCGCCGCGTCCGATCCGGCACCGGGCTCGCTGAGCGCGAAGGCGGCGACGGAACGGCCCGCGATCACCTCGGGCAGCCAGCGTCGGCGCTGTGCGGGGCTGCCGAAGCGGGCGACGGGCATGGTGCCGAGCCCCTGGAGGGCGAGCGCGGTCTCCGCCTCCGTACAGCCGTGGGCGAGGGACTCCCGCAGCAGACAGAGTTCCAGCGCCCCGGCCTCGAAGACCTTCGCGAGCAGGCCGGAGGCGCCGAGAGCGGCGAGCAGCGGGCGGTTGACCCGGCCGGGCCGGCCCGACTCCGCGAGCGGGCGGAAGGTGTCGGTGGCGAGGGCGCGCAGCCGCTCACACCATGCGATCTGCTCCGGTTCGAGCGAGAATACGGGCATCCGTGCCCCCACGTCTCTGACGGTCTTCCTCTCCCGCCGATCCCGGTCTCCGTCGGTACGGGCGAACGGGCGGGCGGGTCCATCGGGCCCTCGCGAGGTCTATCGCATCCCTCGGGGGGTTTACCGGATCTCACGGGGTCCATCGGGCCCCTCGCGGGATCCCCTCGCATCCCTCGCGAGGTCTATCGCGGAGCGTTGACTGTCGTCACACCCACGATACGCTCCCCGTACGAGCCCATCACGGGAAGGCACGTCCCCCCACGGGAAGGGGCGCACCCATGGAGCTGACCCCCTCGGCCCATCTCGACACCTTCACACGTGACCACCTCCCGCCCGCCGACCAGTGGCCCGCCCTGCTGGAGTGGCCCTGTCCGGCCCGGCTCAACTGCGGCGAGGAACTGCTCGACCGCACGGTGGAGCGGCTGGGCGGGGAGCGGCCCGCGTTCCGTACGGGTGACGGGGAGATCTGGTCGTACGGAGAGCTGAGGGACCGCGTCGACCGCATCGCCCACGTCCTGACCGGCCTCCTCGGCGTCGTCCCGGGCCACCGGGTGCTGCTGCGCGGCCCGACCACGCCCCACCTCGCCGCCTGCTGGCTGGCGGTGATGAAGGCGGGCGCGGTCGCCGTCACGGTGCTGGCGCAGAACCGGGCCCGGGAACTGGCGGTGATGTGCGAGATCGCCGCCGTCTCGCTCGCGCTCTGTGACGTCCGCTCACTGGAGGAGCTGCGGGCCGCCGCCGTCCCGGGGCTGAGGATCGTTCCGTACGGAGGCGGGGAACCCGGCGATCTCACCCGGCTGGCCCAGAGCGCGCCGCCCGGCCGCTACCGGGCGGTGGCGACGGCCGCCGACGACGTGGCGCTGATCGCGTTCACCTCCGGCACCACCGGGCGGCCCAAGGGCTGTCTCCACTTCCACCGGGATGTCCTGGCCATCGCCGACACGTTCTCGGCGCACGTCCTGCGGCCCGGACCGGACGATGTCTTCGCGGGCACCCCGCCACTCGCCTTCACCTTCGGGCTCGGCGGGCTGGTGGTCTTCCCGCTGCGGGTGGGCGCCTCGGCGCTGCTGCTGGAACGGGCCAGCCCGGACCGGCTGCTGACCGCGATAGCCGAGCACCGGGTCAGCGTCCTGTTCACCGCGCCGACCGCGTACCGGGCGATGCTCGCCGCGCTGAACGGCCACGATCTCTCCTCGCTGCGCCGCTGTGTCTCCGCCGGGGAGAACCTGCCCGCCGCCACCTGGCGCGCCTGGCACGAACGCACCGGGCTGCGCCTGATCAACGGCATCGGCGCCACCGAGCTGCTGCATATCTTCATCTCCGCCGCCGACGACGCGATCCGGCCCGGCACCACCGGCGTCCCGGTGCCGGGCTGGCAGGCCCGGGTGGTCGACGGCGCCGGAACGCCGGTCGCGGACGGCTCGCCGGGACTGCTGGCGGTACGCGGCCCGGTCGGCTGCCGCTATCTGAGGGACCCCCGGCAGCGCGAGTACGTCCGCGACGGCTGGAACCTCACCGGCGACACCTACGTCCGCGAGCCGGACGGCTACTTCCGCTATATCGCGCGCGCCGACGACATGATCGTCTCGGCGGGGTACAACATCGCCGGACCCGAGGTGGAGGAGGCCCTGCTGACCCACCCCGATGTCCTCGAAGCCGCCGTCGTCGCCCGCCCCGACCCCGAACGCGGCGAGATAGCCGAGGCCCATGTGGTCCTGCGCGCGGGCGTACCGCGCGGGGAGACAACCGCCGAGGCCCTGACCCTGACGGTGAAGTCCCTGCTCAGCCCCTACAAGTGCCCGCGCGCCTTCGTCTTCGCCGACGCCCTGCCCCGCACCGCGACCGGCAAGGTCCAGCGCTTCAGGCTCCGTGACGGCGGTCGCGACGGCGCGGCGCCCGAACCTCCTGTTCCGGCCCCGGACCAGACCAGGACCCTACAGTGACCCCGTGGCCGACCAGCACACTCCCCGCTCCCTGATCGTCACCCTGTACGGCGCGTACGGACGCGACCGCGAGGGCTCCCTCCCCGTCGCCGAGCTGATCCGGCTGCTCGCCGCCCTCGGGGTCGACGCGCCCTCCGTACGCTCCTCGGTCTCCCGGCTGAAGCGGCGCGGCCTGCTGGTCCCCGAACGCGCCGCCGACGGCTCCGCCGGATACGCCCTGTCCGCCGACGCCCGCCAGCTCCTGGAGGACGGCGACCGCCGCGTCTACTACCGCGCCACGCCCCAGCTCGCCGACGGCTGGGTACTCGCCGTCTTCTCCGTCCCGGAGGCCGAACGCAGCAAACGCCACCTCCTCCGCTCCCGGCTGGGCCGCCTCGGCTTCGGCACCGCCGCCCCCGGCGTCTGGATCGCCCCGGCCCGCCACTACGAGGAGACCCGCCACACCCTGCGCCGCCTCCGCCTCGACCCGTACGTCGAACTCTTCCGGGGCGACCACCTCGGCTTCGCCGCCACGGCGGAGGCGGTGGCCTCCTGGTGGGACCTGGGCGCCATCGCCAAACACCACGAGGAGTTCCTCGACACCCACGAACCCGTCATGAACGCCTGGTCAGCGGGGCGCGCCCTCACCCCCCAGGCCGCCTACCGCGACTACCTCCTGGCCCTGGACGCCTGGCGCAAACTCCCCTACGCCGACCCGGGCCTCCCCCTGGAACTCCTCCCGGAGGGCTGGCCGGGGGCCCGCTCGGCCTCGGTCTTCCGGGATCTGCACCTGCTGCTGCGGGACGCGGGGGCGGGGTTCGCGGGGGCGGGGTGAGGGGCGCGCACCGTCCGGCCACCGGCCTCTGAGGCGGCTGTTCCGAACGGGTCCGTCAGACGACGTCGAACTCGTTGCCCTCGGGGTCCCGCAGAGCTGCGGCGTACAGTCCCCCATCCCGCTCATCGTTGATCCGCAGCACGGTGGCACCGGCTGCGACCAGCCGATCCACCGTCGCCTTGACCCGCTGTATGCGGATGTCCAGGGGGACGTCCCGGCCCCCGCCGACCTTGAGGTCGAAGTGCCACCGGTTCTTGGCGACCTTCGGCTCCGGAACCGGCTGGAACCACACCCTCGGTCCGCGTCCCGTGGGATCGACGATGGACTCCGGAACATCACCGGCACCGGCGGGCAACTCCTCCTCGGGCACCCCGGCCGCCGCCCAGTAGGCACGCCACGTGGCATGCCCGCCCGGCGGAGGCTCGGGCACATAGCCCAGGGCCTCGGCCCAGAACGTCACCATCCGCTGCGGATCGGAGCAGTCGATCGTCAGCTGCACTGTCATCTCCATCCCCGGAGCATCCCAGGCGGGTCTGACAGTCGACCCCCTTCACCACAGGCGCGGGATGTCCGTGCGCTTGGCGAGCACGACCAGCCCTGACCATGCCTGCGGCGAGACCCGGCGCTCACGACGGCGGGCGGTCATACGGGGCACATGCGATGCCTATGCCCTGATCAGCCCCCTGTTTCCAGCGAGTTTCCGTGCTCCAAGTAGGCGGTCACGCCGTTCGCGCGGGCCTGGATACCAGCGGTGATGCGACGCACGAGGCGGGGGATGGTGAGTTCCGGCAGCCGTTCGGCCGGGTGGAAGCCATAGCCACGGATTTCGTCGGCTTGCAGGGTGATCCGCTGGCGACTGTCCGCGCTGAGGCGGCCGCCGTCGAAGAGGTAGAGAACCTTGTCCCCCTCACCCGGATTCGGCGCCCAGTCCACGACGAGCAGGCGACCGATGCGGGGTGCGATGCCCAACTCCTCGCGAATCTCGCGCACACATGCCTGGAGAGGCGACTCACCCTCTTCGACGTATCCGCCCGGAACATCGCGATAGTCCTTGTAAGAAGGTTCGACGAGGAGGACGCGATCAGCTTCGTCGAAGAAGAGGGCACCGGCCGCCATCAGAGGGTGGGCCGTCTTCGCCTCGTGCTCGTTCACGGCATGGACTCTAGCCGCCCGAGATGATGTGGAGTCTGCGGGCCAGGTCCGCTACAGGCTGGGTCGGGCGACCTTTCGTGCCGCGAATCCAGCCGATGACCAGTTCCCGGCTCGCGTAGTGGTGGCGTACCTGTTCGGGAGCGGCTTGTTCGGCGTCCAGCAGGATGGACAGGGCTTCGTCGGTCCGGTTCCAGGCGCTGAGCGCTCGGGCGACTTCGAGGCTGTGCCGTACTTGACGCTCCACCGGCATGCCACGGGTATCGATTCGAGGTCCGAGGTCCGCCGCGATCTGTATGTCACCGAGTTCTCTGGCCGTTGCCACACAGTGGATGGCTACGTTGGTGGGGCCAAACGCTGTCCACATGTGGTTGGCGTCGATACCTAACCGGATCGCGGATTCGTCGGCCTCCTTGAGAAAGATCTGCGCGGTCGCCCGGTCGTCTGCTCTGGCCGCTGCCATCGCTCCGGTGAGGAAGAGGGTTCCGTACACCGAGAGGTACTCGGAGTCGGCGCCGTCTAGTTCCGGCTGCATGACGGCCGCCGTGTCGTTCACTAGCTGGATCGCAGCAGCGAAGTGGCCATTGGCCAGAAGGCAGTGGGTGACCGACCGGATAAGTGACCCGGTTACCGCGCTTCGGCCGCTGTGCTGCGCCGCTGCCAGACCACGATCAGCCGCGATCCATGCGAGTTCCGGCTCCCCGACCTTGCCCAGCACCATCGCTGCGCCTTGGTAGGACAGGGCCAGCAGGGCGTGGGCCTCCTCCCGTTCACGGCCCGAGTACGCACGAGATGCGGCATGGGCATCGGCGAGTGCGGAGGGAAGGCGGCGCGTAGCGAATCCGTACCGCGACGCCTGGTACGCGTCGTGGACCTCCTTCACATGAGCCCGGAGGTCCCTGAGCGACGGGGGTTCGTCTTCGGGCTGATTCACGAGCGAGGGGGTGAGCTGTCTGTAGTCCATGAGCGCTTCGCGCAGCGCGGAGATGGTGCGGTCTCCGCTCTCGCTGGACCATTCCATGAGAGTTGGCTCAGCAAGCAAGTCCCCGAGAGAGACATCGAGGGCCTTGGCGAGTGAGGTAATGACGGAGAGACGGTCGAGTCCGATCCGATTGTTCTCCGCTTTGCTCAACCAGTCTGCGGTGTGTCCGACAAGGCCGGCCAGAACCTCCTGGGAGAGGCCGCGTCGGCGCCGGTACCAGGCGACGCGCTCGCCGATGGTCAGATGCTCGGTCATTCCTCGCATGTTCTGAGTGTCACCTCGTGGCCAAAGGAGACCCCGGAAGGTTTTTCCGGGGTGCTACGGCCCGCCTTGCCTACTGTCTCAGCAGATCGAATCGGCCGCCGGGAGAGGAGCAAGACATGTGCGGCTGGAAATTTTCTGCGCCCCAACTCCCTTTAACTAACGGCTGGGGTTGGTTCTGGTGACTCACCTCTGGTTGCGGCTGATGTGGGCACTGGGCTCCGCCGAGAACCGCCTCGGGATCGGGCTTGAACTCCTTCGCCTCCGCGTGGACGCCGAGGCGTTCGATGACTGGTCCTGGGCCCTCGCGGCGCAGGAGCGTCAGCGCCGCATCGACAGCGAGCTGGAGCGCCTCCTCCAGGACCCCTCCGGGGACGGTGCCTGGTGACGCGGGTGATCCGGTACTTCTGCTGTGTCCGGGGCATCGGACCCGTCTACGGCTCCGGCCGGAACGTCACCTGTGTCATCGCGATACTGCGCACCGAGTCGGCGGAGACCGCGTTGCGGTGGCTGGTGGGGCAGGTCGGGCGGCTCGCCGACCGGCTGGACCCCGCCCCGGACACCGGCATGACCCTCGTCATCGGCCCCGAGGTCGACGGGCCGTCACTGCTGCGGGCCTGGTGTCAGGACCCGGCGCACCGCCAGGCCGCCTGGGCACGCCTGATCGACGGCCGCTGTGTCTCCCTCATCTTCCCCGACGGGCTGAACCACTACCGGTTCGAGGTCAGCCCCGAACTCACCCCCGCCCGGGCCCGCCCCTACCTCGAACCGCCCCCACCTCCGTGAAAGGCCCGCCCATGCCCCGTATCAGCGAGGAATCCCGCCGCCGCCGGGACCGCGTCCTGCGCAACCAGGAACAGATCACCACCCGCTACGCCCAGGGCGTCTCCCTCACCCGTATCGCCGCCGACTACAGCGTGGAATCCAAGTGGTTCCGCGCCGTCCTCGTCGGCTGGGGCGTCGAGATCCGGGGCCCCCGGGCCGCCCGCGCCGCCCACCTCGCACTCCGCCAACGCCACTGACCCCCAGCCGACAGGAACACACCCCATGAACCACTGCCCCACCTGCGACGACCTCACCACCGCCGAACGCGAAGCCGAACGCGCCCACGACCACTCCCGCGCCACCGACTGCCGCGTCCTGCGCACCCGCCACCAGGCCCACCACCCCGACCCTCAGGAGAACTGACCCTCACCCACCCGCCCGGCCCGTCGGCGGTCGGCGGCTGCCCGCCCGGTACGGCAGCGGCCAGATGACACCCGGTCCCGCGTACTCCTGCTCGGCCGCCGCATGCAGGGTCCAGTGCGGGTCGTACAAGTGCGGGCGGCCGAGGGCGCACAGGTCCGCCCGTCCGGCCAGCAGCAGCGAGTTGACGTCGTCCCAGGACGAGATGGCGCCGACGGCGATGACCGCGACCCCCAGGTCATGGCGGATCCGGTCGGCGTACGGCGTCTGGTAGGAGCGGCCGAACTCCGGGCGCTCATGCGGGACGACCTGACCGGTGGAGACATCGATCGCGTCGGCGCCGTGGGCGGCGAAGGCGCGGGCGATCCCGACGGCGTCGTCTGCTGTCGTACCGCCGTCGGCCCAGTCGGTGGCGGAGATCCGTACCGTCATCGGGCGGTCGTCCGGCCAGATCGCGCGGACGGTGTCGAAGACCTCCAACGGGAAGCGGAGCCGCCCCTCCAGCGGGCCCCCGTACGCGTCCGTACGGCGGTTGGTGAGCGGGGAGAGGAAGCCGGAGAGCAGATAGCCGTGGGCGCAGTGGAGTTCGAGGAGGTCGAACCCGGCGTCCGCCGCCCGCCGGGCCGCCGCCGCGAAGTCGGCGCGGACGGCGCCGAGCCCCGCGCGGTCCAGTTCCCGGGGCGTGCGGCTGACACCCGGACGGTACGGGAGCGGGGAGGCGGCGACCAGCGGCCAGCGGTCCCCCTCGGGTCCTGGCAGAGGGTCGTCCATGCCCTCCCACATCGGTTTCGTACCGCCCTTGGCACCGGAGTGGCCGAGCTGGACGCCGATCGCGGTGCCGGGTGCCCGTTCGTGGACGAAGGCGGTGATCCGGCGCCAGGCACCGGCCTGGGCGTCGGTGTAGAGGCCGGTGCAGCCGGGGGTGATCCGGGCCCCGGGGCTCACGGTCACCATCTCGGTCATGACCAGCCCGGCGCCGCCGAGCGCCCGCGCGCCGAGGTGGACCAGGTGGAAGTCGCCGGGCAGGCCGTCCACGGCCGTGTACATGTCCATCGGGGAGACGACGATCCGGTTGCGCAGGGTGAGTCCGCGCAGCCGGAAGGGGGTGAACATCGGCGGGGTGCCGGGCGGACAGCCGAAGTCGCGCTCGACGGCGCTGGTGAAGGCGGCGTCCCGTAAGCGCAGGTTGTCACGGGTGACCCGGCGGCTGCGGGTGAGGAGGTTGAAGGCGAACTGGCGCGGCGGCTGGCCGGTCCAGCGGCCCAGTTCCTCGAACCAGCGCAGGCTCGCGGCGGCCGCCCGCTGGGCGGAGGCGATCTGGGGCCTGCGCCCGTCCTCGTACGCGCGGACCGCGTCCTGGACCGTCCCCCGCGCGCCGACGGCACCGACCGCGCCCGCCAGCGCCACCGCGTCCTCGACGGCGAGCCGGGTCCCGGACCCGATGGAGAAGTGTGCGGTGTGGGCGGCGTCGCCGAGGAGCACGGTCCGGCCGTGGGACCAGCGTCCGTTGACGACGGTACGGAAGACGGACCACGCCGAGGAACGGTTCGCCAGCAGCGGCCGCCCGCGCAGCGCGTCGGCGAAGACCCGGGCGCAGCGCTCCACGCCGGCGGCGACCGGCAGCCGGTCGAACCCGGCCGCGCGCCAGACCTCGTCGCGCATCTCGACGATGACGGTGGAGCGGGTGCGGGAGTAGGGGTAGCCGTGGAGTTGCATCACCCCGTGCGGGGTCTCGGCGATCTCGAACCGGAAGGCGTCGAAGGCGAGGTCGGCGGAGAGCCAGATATAGCGGCAGCGGTGGTCGGTGACCTGGGGCGCGAAGACATCGGCGTGGGCCTGGCGGGTGGGGCTGTGGGCGCCGTCGGCGGCGATGACGAGGTCATGGGAGCGGGCGAGTGCGGCGGCGGGCGGTGCGGGGGTGCGGAAGCGGAGGGGGATACGGAGGTCGGCGCAGCGGCCGTGGAGGATCTCCAGCAGCCGGTGGCGGCCGACGGCGGTGAAGCCGTGGCCGCCGGAGGTGAGGGTGTGGCCCCGGTGGACGACGTCGATGTCGTCCCAGCGGACGGCGGAACGGGTCAGGGCCCGGTGGACCACGGGGTCGGCGTCCTCGATGCCGTCCATGGCCTGGTCGGAGAGGACGACACCGAAACCGAAGGTCTCGCCGGGCGGATGGCGCTCCCAGACGGTGATCTCGCGCCGGGGGTCGCGGCGTTTGAGGGAGAGCGCGGCGTAGAGGCCGCCGGGGCCGCCGCCGATGACGGCGACCGTGAGCGGCCGGGCCCGCCGGGGGGCAGCGGGCCCGGGGTCAGGGGTGGTGCGCGCGGCGGGGACGGCGGGCGCGGCACGCCGTGGGGTGACGCCGACCGGCCCGACGCCTCCCCCGGGGTCCGCACCGGTCACACGGTCGGAGCCCGTCCCAGGCGCCGCACCGGTCACACGGCCCGCGCCGGTCACGGGATCGGGGCCCGTCCCACGGTCCGCGCCCGGGTGGGCCGTCACCGTCCCCGCCACCTCGGCGCGCGTTTCGTCGTGAAGGCCGCGTGGAACTCCGCGTAGTCCTCCCCCGTCATCAACAGCGCCTGGGTCGAGGCGTCCAGCTCCACGGCCGCCGACAGCGGCATGTCCAGCTCGGCGGTGAGCAGCGCCTTGGTCTGGGCGTGGGCGAGGGCGGGGCCGTCGGCGAGACGGCGGGCGAGGGCGGCGGCGCGGGCGGGGGCGGCGCCCTCGTCGGTGAGTTCGCTGATCAGGCCGATGCGTTCGGCCTCGGCGGCGCCGACGGGGTCGCCGAGCATCAGCAGCCGGGTGGCGTGGCCGAGGCCCACCACACGCGGCAGGAGATAGGCCGCGCCCATATCGCCGCCAGAGAGCCCGACCCGGGTGAAGAGGAAGGCGAACCGGGCCGTCGGGTCGGCGACGCGGAAGTCGGCGGCGAGCGCCAGGACCGCGCCCGCGCCCGCCGCGACGCCGTGGACGGCGGCGACCACCGGGAACGGACACTCCCGCAGGGCACGCACCACCTGCCCGGTCATCCGGTTGAAGTCCAGCAGGGAGCCGGTGTCCAGGGCGAGGGTGGCACCGATGATCTCGTCCACATCACCGCCGGAGCAGAAGCCGCGCCCCTCGCCGCCGAGGACGAGGGCCCGTACGGAGCGTTCGCGGGCGAGTTCGGCGAGCAGGTCCCGCAGATCGGCGTAGGCGCCGAAGGTGAGGGCGTTGAGCTTGGCGGGCCGGTCGAGTGTCACGGTCGCGACGCCGTCGACATGGGCGACCCGCAGATGGCGCCACTCCTCGGTACGCGGTGCGGAGCTGGGAAAGGGGCTCATCCGGGCGGGGCCTCCTTCGGCCGGGCGGTCCCCCGCCTGCCGTCGCCTGCCCTTCGAAGTTATCACCGGTCCATGACTACCGTCACGAGTGCGCGACACGGAGCGTCGGCTGTGACAGAGCAACGACCCTGTCGCGGTGTGGGAACAGCTCCACGACAGGGCCCCTGGGGCACTTGTGCGGATCTGCGGGCTTTCTATGGTGGAGAGTCAGACGCTTTCTCTCGGTTTCTCGCTGGAGATCGCTTTTACCGGGGATCTTGGCATCCCTCAGCTTCTGTCACTTCTGTCACGCCCCATCCCTGAGCCCCGGGAGCCGCACACGCTCCCCACCAGGGTGACGTCCGACGAACGGACTCGCTCCACGCCCCACTCCCCGAACGGATCCGCCGTGCCCACTTCCTCCCCACACCCCGCGTCCTGGCGCGTCGCACTCCCGCACACCTCCGCCGCCGTCCCCATGGCGCGGGCACTGATACGGAGGGCACTGGCGCAGACCTGGCCCGCGGCGGACGGGGACACGGCGGAACTGCTGACGGCGGAACTGGTCGCCAACGCCGTGAAACACACCCAACGCGGCTCACCCATCGAGCTGGTGGTGTCCTTACACCCCACGACCTGCCAGGTCGAGGTCCACGACGGCGACCCGGCGCTACCGGGCCATCTCACCCGCTGGACGGCGGAACCCGACCTCTGGCAGGAACACGGCCGCGGCCTCCTCCTGATCCGCACCCTGAGCGCCGACTGCGGCCACCGCCCCACGCCCCACGGCAAGGCGATCTGGTTCACGCTGCCGCATGGTTCCTGAGCCAGGATCCCGCCCCATACGCCAGGCTCCTGCTGCGCCGTCCGTCTGCCCCGTAGACGGACGGGAGGGTGAGGACAGGATCTAGCCGACCCGGCCGACGAGGTCGATGGCGATGACGACGGGCGTGCTCTGCTTGATCGTGTACCAGACCCGGTAGCGGCCGACGTGGATGCGGTACTTGCCGTTACCGCAGTCCAGTGCCCCGGAGGGACGTGGGTTGGCCAGGAGCAGGTTGACGCTGTCGAGTACCTGATCGACTCCGGCGGGGTCATTCTTGCCGTACTGGACCAGGGCCTCTCTGGCCGGCCTTTCCCAGGTGACCTGGCTCATGAGGTCATCCGCCCGCCCAGGTGGTCCCGCAGTTCCCCGGTGGTCACCGTGGCGGTGCCGCGCAGCCGGTCCACTTCACCCTGGAGGAGCCCGAGGGCATCCTCCAGCACTTCGAGGACGGCCGGTGAGACGATCACCGCGACGGTCTCACCGGCGTCATCAGTCAGCGACAGCGACGGGGCCGAGCGGAAGAATCCGAGCGCCTTTCCGGCATCGAGCGCCGGAACGTCCCCGCCAACCTCACGCCGGGTGAGCTCGTCCCGGGCCTGGGACACATAGCGGGCGACCGCGTCCAGCTGCCGGGACGCGTCTGCGACGGAAAGGGTGTCCACCGGCCCCTGGCGGACATGGCCGTCGAGCTCTGCTGGGTCCATGGCGGCGATCGTAGGCGGATGACGTCAGCACCGCGCCCCACCGGCACCAGCGCGTACGAGTGCACCAGGCGCACGCGGGCTGAGCAAGCGCCTTCAGAGGCCCGGATCAACCCCTGTCGGCCCCGCCGCAACGGGGCGCGCCCGCCGGAAGTGAGAGACACGGCATCGCCACCGACCCCATCCGATTGCACGCCTGGATCTGCGATGTCCACGCCCGCGCGGTCGACGAACCCGGCCAGACTGAGGACTACACCCCGCTCAACACCCCGGCAGCCACGGCGAAGAGGTATCGATGACCACCCCGCAGATCCTGCTCACCGGCGACCGCGTCGCCCTGGCCCTCCCCGACCGCGACCATCTGCCCGACTATCACCGCTGGGAGAACGACCCCGGCACGATCCTCGGCTTCGGCACCCAGGTCCCCCAGTCCTGGGAGGTCCGCTCGGGAGGGTGGGACCGTCAGCGCGCCAACCGGGAGTACCCCCAGTTCGAGGTGGTGACTGCTGACGACCACACCCCCGTCGGCCTCACGACCCTCCAGATCGACGCGGCGGTACGGACGGCGGAGTTCGTGATCCTGGTGGCCCCAGAGGCCCGGGGCAGGGGCCTCGCCACCGAGGCCACCGCCCTCACTCTCCGCTGGGCGTTCGCGTACGCGGCGCTCCGTATGGTCTGGCTCAAGGTGCTGGAGCCGAACGCGGCGGGTGTCGCGGCCTACCAGAAGGCCGGGTTCCAACCCGCCGGGCGTCTCCGTCAGTCCGGCTACTGGCGGGGACGGCCGTGTGACGAACTCCTGATGGACGCCATCGCCGACGACTACCCGATGGACGCCGGGTCCGGCTGATCGCGTGAGAGGCGTCAGCGCGCCAGCGTCGCCACCAGCACCGCCTTGATGGTGTGCATGCGGTTCTCGGCCTCGTCCCAGACGACCGAGTGCTCCGACTCGAAGACCTCGTCGGAGACCTCCAGTTCGGTCAGGCCGTGGCGCTCGAAGATCTCCCGTGCGACCTCGGTGCCGAGGTCGTGGAAGGCGGGCAGGCAGTGCAGGAAGCGCACGTCCGGGTTGCCGGTGGCGCGCAGGACGTCCATCGTCACCTTGTACTTGCCGAGGGCGGCGATGCGCTCGTCCCAGACCAGGGCGGGTTCGCCCATGGACACCCAGACGTCGGTGGCGACGAAGTCGGCGCCGCGTACGCCCTCCGTGATGTCCTCGGTGAGGGTGATCCGCGCCCCGCTCGTCTCGGCCAGCGCGCGGGCCTGGGTGATGAACTCGTCGGCGGGCCAGTAGGCGCGGGGGGCGACGATGCGGACGTCCATGCCCAGCAGGGCGCCGGTGATCAGATAGGAGTTGCCCATGTTGTAGCGGGCGTCGCCGAGGTAGGCGTAGGCGATCTCCTCCAGGGGCTTGGCGGAGTGCTCGGTCATGGTGAGGATCTCGGCGAGCATCTGGGTGGGGTGCCAGATGGCGGTGAGTCCGTTGTAGACGGGCACTCCGGCGTGCGCGGCCAGTTCCTCCACGGTGGCCTGCGCGTCGCCCCGGAACTCGATCGCGTCGAACATCCGGCCGAGGACGCGGGCGGTGTCCCGGGCGGACTCCTTGCGGCCGATGTGGGAGCCCGCCGGGTCGATATACGTGGTCGAGGCGCCCTGGTCGGCCGCCGCCACCTCGAAGGCGCACCGGGTCCTGGTGGACGCCTTCTCGAAGATGAGCGCGATGTTCCGGCCGCGCAGGGTCCGCTCCTCCGTACCGGCCCGCTTGGCCGCCTTCAGTCGCGCCGCCAGCTCGACCAGCCCACGGAACTCCTCGGCCGTGAAGTCCAGCTCCTTGAGGAAGTGGCGGCCTGCCAGCTGTATCGCCATGGTGGGTGCTCTTTCGTCGCGCGGTGACGGTGACGATGGAAGTCTATACGAGTGATCGCATCAATATACATACCCCTCTGATCCGGACCACCGGATCGAGCGACCACCCCCGGCACGAGCCCGTCGCGCACCGCCGCCACCGCCACCGCGAGCCCGTCGCGTACGGGCTCCCCCGGCCACCAGCGTCAGACGGCGTCCCGCACCACCGGGCAGCTCATACAGCGCGGACCACCCCGGCCCCGGCCCAGCTCGCTCCCCGGGATCTCTATCACCTCGATCCCCTGCTTCCGCAGATGCGTGTTGGTGGTGACATTACGCTCATAAGCCACGACCACGCCCGGCTCCACCGCCAGCACATTGCACCCGTCGTCCCACTGCTCCCGCTCGGCCGCGTGCACATCCTGCGTCGGTGTGAGCACCCGGATCTCCTTCATCCCCAGCGCGGCGGCGATGGCGCTGTGCATCCGCTCCGGCGGGTGGTCGCTCACCCGCAGCCCCTGACCGCCGTCGGCGGGCTCGATGGTGTACGAACGGAGATCACCCAGGCCCGCGTACTGGGTGAAGGTCTCCCCGTCCACCATGGTCATGACGGTGTCCAGGTGCATAAAGGCCCGCCGCTTCGGCATGTCCAGGGCCACGATCGTGCGCGCCGAACCGGTCGCGAACAGACCTCGCGCCAGCATCTCCACCGCCTGCGGGGTGGTCCGCTCGCTCATTCCGATCAGTACCGCGCCATGCCCGATGACCAGCACATCCCCGCCCTCGATGGTGGAGGGGTAGTCGTCCTGGCCCTCGGACCAGTGATGGAAGGGCCCCGCCTCGGTGCCGGTGAAGAGCGGATGGTGGGTGTAGATCGCCTCGAAGTGGACCGTCTCGCGCTGCCGCGCGGGCCAGCGCATGGCGTTGATGGAGACGCCGTCGTAGATCCAGGCGGAGGTGTCCCGGGTGAAGATGTGGTTGGGCAGCGGATCGAGCAGGAAGTCGTCCAGATCCATCACATGGAACCGCACCGAGGTCGGCTCCGAGTACCCGGCGAGGAACTCCCGCTTGGTCATGCCCCCGATGAGAGCGCGCACCAGGTCGTTGGTCGGCAGCGCGTCGAAGGCCGATCTGAGGTGGCCGGTGGCGAGCGGACCGTACTCCTTCTCGTCGAAGACACGGTCCAGCACCAGCTTGCGGGCCTCGGGGATCTCCAGCGTCTCCCCGAGCAGATCCCCGAAGAGATGGACCTCGACGCCCCGGTCCCGCAGCACGTCCGCGAACCCGTCGTGCTCCTGCCGGGCCCGGCGGACCCAGAGGACATCGTCGAAGAGCAAGGCGTCCTTGTTGCTCGGGGTGAGACGTTTCAGCTCCAGATCGGGCCGGTGCAGAATGACCCGGCGCAGCCGCCCGGTCTCGGAGTCGACGTGAAATCCCATGCCCCCATCCTCACCGGGCAGGGCACGCTTCACTCGGCGAAGGCCACGCGTGTTTCACCCGCCGCCCGGACGACCCTCCGGCGCGGCTCGGGACACAGCGGTACGCGGGGAGCCGCGCCTGCCAGACACCGGCACCCGGACACGCGGACACCCGGACACGCGGAAACACGAACTCAGGACACACCGGCACCCGGAGGCCCGGCCTCCGCCGCCAGCGCGGCGACCAGCGGCGGGCCCACCTGGCAGCAGCCGCCGACCAGCCGGGCGCCCGCCGCGATCCACTCCCCGGCCCGGCCGGGGTCGAACCGCACCGCCCCCGTCCACGCGGCGGCGACCGGGTCCCACCCCTCACCGCTGTTGGGATAGACGACCACCGGCTTGCCGGTGACCGAGGCGGCCAGCGCCACCGCGTCCGCCGCCTCCCCGGGGTCACAGCAGTTGACCCCGACCGCCACCACCTGGTCGTCGCCCGCCGCGAGCGCGAAGGCGTCCGCCAGGTCCTGGCCCGCCCGGGTCCGGCCACCCGCGACGGTGTACGAGAGCCACACGGGCACCCCACAGCCCTCGACCGCCCGCAGCAGGGCCCGCGCCTCATCGGTGTCGGGGACCGTCTCCAGGGCCAGGACATCGGGCCCGGCGGCGGCGAGGGCGGCCACCCGGGGCCGGTGGAAACGCTCCAGTTCGGCGACCGAGAGCCCATAGCGGCCCCGGTACTCGCCGCCGTCGGCGAGCATCGCCCCGTACGGACCGACCGAGGCCGCCACCCACACCTCGTCCCGCGCCCGCTCCCCCGCCGCCCGCGCCAGCGCCACACTCCGCGCCAGCAGCCGGGTGGCCCCCGCCGTGTCCACCCCGGCCCGCGCCAGACCCTCGTACGTCGCCTGATAGCTGGCGGTGATCAGCACCCGCGCCCCGGCCCGTACGTACGCGAGGTGCGCGGCCTCGATCGCGCCCGGATCGTCCCGCAGCAGCCGCGCCGACCACAGCGCGTCCGCGAGGTCATGCCCCTGACGCTCCAACTGGGTGGCGAGACCGCCGTCGAGCACGAGCGGGCCCCGGGCGAGGGCGGCGGCGAACGGACGGGCCGGGCGCACGGCTCAGCCCAGCTGGGACTGGACCTGGCTGGAGATCAGCTCCAGATGGTCCAGATCGGCCAGATCCAGGATCTGGAGATAGACCCGGGAGGAGCCGATCTCCGCATAACGGCCCAGCTTGTCGACCACCTCGGCGGGCGAACCGGCCAGCCCGTTCGTCTTCAGCTCCTCCACCTCACGGCCGATGCGCGCCGCGCGCCGGGCCACCTCGGCGTCGTCCCGGCCGACACAGGCCACCAGGGCGTTGGAGTACACCAGGTCGTCCGCGGCGCGCCCCAGCTCCAGCGCGGCACTCCGCACCCGGCCGAACTGGCGCTCGCTGTCCTCCAGCGAGGCGAAGGGGATGTTGAACTCACTGGCGAACCGCGCGGCGAGGGACGGAGTCCGCTTCGCGCCGTGGCCGCCGATCAGGACCGGCACACTGCCCTGCGCGGGCTTGGGCAGCGCGGGCGAGCCATCGAGCTGGTAGTGGGTGCCGTCATAGGAGAACGTCTCGCCCACCGGGGTCTTCCACAGCCCCGTGACGATCTCCAGCTGCTCCTCGAGCCGGGAGAACTTCTCCTTCGGGAACGGGATCCCGTACGCCCGGTGCTCCTCCTCGAACCAGCCCGCGCCCAGGCCCAGCTCGATCCGGCCCCCGGACATCTGGTCCACCTGCGCCACCTGGATGGCGAGCACACCCGGCAGCCGGAACGTCCCGGCCGTCATCAGCGTCCCCAGCCGGATCCTCTTGGTCTCGCGGGCGAGCCCGGCGAGGGTGATCCAGGCGTCGGTGGGGCCGGGGAGGCCATCGGCGGAGCCCATGGCCAGATAGTGGTCGGAGCGGAAGAAGGCACCGAAGTCGAGGTCCTCGGTGGCGCGGGCGACGGCGAGCAGCGTGTCGTAGTCGGCGCCCTGCTGGGGTTCGGTGAAGATACGGAGTTCCATACGCACCATTTTGACCCAGCACCCCGTCTTCCTCGCCGCCAGGCACACCCCTCGCGCCCCGACCCGCGCCGGGCCGCCCTCGCCCTGGCCGCGTCCTCCGCCGTGCGTGCCTGCCCGCGCCGTCGCGGGCACGGCGCCGCGCGGGGTCCAGCGCGCGAGGGGGGAGCCCACCCGCCCGGCGAGGGCCCCGCACCAGGCGCAGTGGGTCAGACGTCAGGGGCCGGGGGTCAGGGCCAGACATCAGAGGTCAGGACTCGGGGTCAGGGTGAGGGTCAGGGTCATAAGGAGGGGACGCCGGAGGCTTCGGCGCGGGGGAGGGGAGGTATCGGCGGGTCGTCGTGATGAGACGTTTCAGCGGGGCGGGGGCGCCCGCGCCCCACCACCTCGTCCGGTACGGGCGGAGCCACGGAAGGGACGGGAGGGACCACCGGCCCCGGCTCCGGTCTCCAGCGGATCGCGTCCGGAGGATGGCCCTGCCGCCGCTTCGCCTCCCGCGTGGCGAGCTTGCGCAGCATCGCCCGCACCCGGTCGTGGGACTCGTCGGCCGCGTCTATGGCTTCGACGCACTGCCAGTACAGCCCCTCCTCGTCGGTGGCGCAGGCGACCCCGACGAGCGCGATCCCCACGTCACCGAGGAGTTCGCCGAGTCGTATCAACGCCTCGCGCGGGTCGAGCACCTCCGTCAGCTGCGCGGCGCGGATCCCGGCGCGGATGCCCGGATGGTCCGGCATCCTGACGGCGCGTCCGCTGATGTCGCTGAGCCCCCGCGCCTCCTTTCTCAGCTCCAGCGAGCCGTGCACGGCGAGCCAGCCACCGACCGCTTGGGCGAGGGCCTGGGCCTGCCATGCCTCCGCGACGATGTCCGGTACGGCTCGGCACTGCGCCAAGGCACGCCGGCTCACTCCGATGAGCCGTTCCGCATCCATGAGCGCGCCCCCGTTCGTAGGACTTACTGCCCACTCAGTCCATTACCCAGAGTGAGACCAGTTGAGCCAAAAAGCCAGAGGAAAACGGAAATTAAAGGACAGCAAGACGGTCGTCGATAGCTCATCGACTTCAGAGAGTGACGAAAACGTGATCCGTAGGGGTGCGGACCCCCTGATTCCACCGCGAAACCGGCGCCTCTCCCCGCTCCGGATTCACATCGGCGGACCCTACGCACTCCGGCTCATGACCGCGCGGTGAACGGTCCGTGACCGGATCGCAGACACCACCAGGGCGCACGGCCCGCCCCACGCGCCCGGCTCACACGGCGGAGTGGGCGGGGCGGAGTGGCGCGGTGTCAGGGCGCCCTCACCACCGTACGAAGGGGATATGACGCCCAGCCGGACACGGCGGCACCGGGTCGGGCACCGAGCCGGGCACTCAGTCAGCGACCGGGCCGGGCACCAGGTCAGGCGTCAGGGCGCGGGGTCACTCGGGGCGGGGGAAGCGCCGTTCGTTGCGCTCGATCTTCTCCGCCAGCGCGGTCAGCGGATCCACCCCCAGCACCTCGCAGAGTTGCAGCAGATAGGCCAGGACATCCGCGATCTCGTCCCGCACCCGGTGGGCGCTCCCCGCGTCCTCCATCACCCGCGCGGACTGTTCCGGCGTCAGCCACTGGAAGATCTCGACCAGTTCGGACGCCTCCACGCTCAGCGCGGACGCCAGGTTCTTGGGTGTGTGGAAGGGGCCCCAGTCCCGCGCCGCCGCGAACTCCGCGAGCCTGTGCTGGAGTACCGCCAGCTCAGGGGCGCCGGGCCCGGGTCGGGGGTCCCCGTCTCGTACCTCACCGTCTCGTGTCACAAGGAGAAGGTCTACCACCGGGCCCTGACCGGGCCCGCCGGGCGGGCCGTCAGCGCGGCATCGCGCGGACGAAGGTGCCGGTGGCCTCCGCCATGCCGTCGACCTCGGTCCCGTTGGGGGCGAGCAGGAAGACATTGCGGTCGACGCGGTGCATCCCGCAGTTGAGGCCGAAGACGACACCGCTGCTGAAGTCCAGGATGCGCTTGGCCACATCGGCGTCGGCGCTGGTCAGGTCGAGGAGGACCGGCACCTGGTTGGTGAGGTACTCGGCGACCTCCCGCGCGTCGGCGAAGACCCGCACCCGCAGCACGACCATCCGGCGCTGCCCGGCGGACGCCTCCTCCCCGTCCCCGACCCGGTGGTCGGCTCTCGACGGCCATGCGTCGCGCCCGTGCAAGGGCACGACCTGCGCCAGGCCCTCCCACTGCTCGTCGGTGACGTCGTACCTCTCGTACCTACTCATGCGTCCATCCTCGCGCCGCTCACCCGTTCGGCCCAACAGCGACACGACCGGAACTCCGCTCGGAGCGTGACGGCCGTCAGCTGGCGCAGCGGCCCACGGGCCCGGTCACGACCACCGGACTGCCGTAGGGCGAGTGGGTGGGTCGGTACCCGGTGCCGGTGTAGATGGCCTCGGCCTGGCGGGCCGCCCGCTCGGCGGCGGCACGGTCCCCCCGGCCCGACTGCGCCAGCGCGATGACCGTCTGGGCCTGGCCCTCCAGTAGTCGCAGCTGGGACTGCTGGGCCAGCGACAGCGCGGAGCCCGCGTGACGGAGCGCCTCCAGCGGTCTGCACGCGCGGGCCGCGCAGATGCCAAGGCCCAGCAGAGCGATCGTACGTCCTTTGGGATAGCCGATCTCCTCCGCTATGCCGTGGGCGAGCCGGAAGTGTTCATACGCACGTGTGTACTGACCCAGCCGGTAGCGGGCGTGACCGAGGGCGACGAGGGCCTCATGACGGGTGCGCGGGCGGCCCGACTTGCGGCTGAGGGCGATGGCGGCCAGGCCCAGGCGCAGCGCCTCGGTGCCGTCGCCGCGCTCGGCGGCGATCAGGGAGAGGGCGGCGGTGGACTCGGCTTCGCCGGTGCGGTTCCCGATGGCCTGGAAGCCCTCGTGGGCGGCGGTGGCCAGGTCACGGGCACGGTCCAGCTCACCGAGGTCCAGCGAGATCATGGCCAGAGTGGAGCGGATCCGGGCGGTGCTGTCGGGGGCGGAGATCTTACGGGCAAGGGCGAGAGCGCGACGACAGAGGCGTTCGGCCTCGCGCAGGCGGCCCATGCCGTAGAGGACCTCACTCAGCCCCTGGAGCGGCTGGTGGAGGGTGCGGCGGAGCCTGCGGTCGTTGGTGATGGCCTGGTCGTAGAACTCGGCGGCCTGGCTGAGCAGTCCCAGGTCGGCGCAGACCCCGGCGAGGTTGGACAGGGCGACGGACTCGCACTCGGCCCAGCCGGCCTCCCGGGCGAGCGCCAGACCCTGGAGGAAGTGGGTACGGCAGAGTTCGAGGTCGCCGGTGGTGAAGATGGCCAGTCCCAGGCCCTGGTAGGCCGCGGCCTGGCCGCGCAGATCCCCGGCCCGCTGGGCGGCACGCAGACCGAGGGTGGCCAGGGAGATCCAGGTCTCGGCGTTGCGGCGGAGCCAGAAGTAGCCCCGCAGGAGGTCGGGGAGGATCCAGACGGCGGGACAGGGCTCGGGGCCCGGGTAGGTGGCGCGTCCGCGCCAGCCCCCGGTGCCGCCTCTGACATCGGTGTCGTCGAAGCCGTCGCCGCCCCGCCTCAGATCGGTGGTGCCGGGCCGGGCGTTCGCGCCGGCACCGCTCTCCGGGCGATCCGGGCGATCCCGATGATCCGGGCGGTCTGAGTGGCCTGGGCGGTCTGAGCGGTCTGAGCGGTCTGAGTGATTCCGGCGCTCCGGGCGTTCCGGGTTCTCCATGCCCGCCGAGTGCGGTGCGTGCTCCGCGTGCTGGGGGCGCTGGGAGCTCTCCGACTCGGCCGTGATGAGGGCGGCCATGGTGCCCAGTTCGGCGTCGAACCAGTCCGCCGCCGCCTGCGGGGCGTCGAAGCGCTCGGGCGCCTCGCCCTCCCCCAGCGGTTCGACGTCGAGCCGCAGCAGCTGGGGGTAGAGGGTGGCCGCCGCCGCGTCGGCGGACGCCGTGTACCAGCGCAGCAGGGCCCGGCGCGCCGCCCGGCGCTCCCCCTCGCTCTCCTCGGCCTCGGCGAGCAGCCGCGCGTACCACCAGATGAGGTCGTGCAGCCGCAGCCCGGTGCGGCCGTCGTGTTCCACCAGATGCTCGGCGAAGAGGCGTTCCAGCAGCGGATGGGCGCAGGTGACCGTACAGCCCAGCAGCGCGGCGAAGGCGGCGACGGTCGTCGTGGGCCGGGGCAGCAGCCCCAGCAGCCGGAACGCGCGGCGCGCCTCGGGGTCGAGCCGCCGGTAGGAGAGTTCGAAGGCCCGGCGTACGGCGGAGTCGGGGTCGCCCGCCACCACCAGGCTCTCCAGCGGATTGCCGGAACGCAGCGCTCCGACGTGTTCGGCGATGCCGCCCTCCGGGTGCAGCGCCAGGTTGGCGGCGGCGATCCGCAGCGCCAGCGGGGAGTGGCCGCACAGGGCGACGAGTTCGGCCAGCGCCTCGGGTTCGGCGGCGCTGCGACAGGTCCCGATGACGCTGCGGACCAGTTCCATCGCCTCCGGGGAGCTGAGCGGGCGCAGCGGCAGCATGGAGGCGCCGTGGCTGACGATGAGCGCGCCGAGCCGGTTGCGGCTGGTGACGAGGGCGAGACAGCCCACCTCGTACGGCAGGAGCTGGCGCACCTGGTCGGCGGACTCGGCGTTGTCGAGGACGATCAGCACCCGCCGGTCGATGAGCGTGCGCTGGTAGAGCTCGGCCATCTCGGCGGCGTCGTGCGGGATCTCCTGGTAGGGCACGCCGAGCGCGCGCAGCAGGGCGGAGAGGGCCTCGGTGGGCCGCATGGGGCTGCGGTCGCTGTGGCCGCGCAGATCGAGGAAGAGCTGTCCGTCGGGGAACTCGTCGGTGGCGCCCCGGCACCACTGGAGCGCCAGCGCGGTCTTGCCACTGCCGCCGGGGCCGACGACCATCACCACGCCCGAGCCGCCCCGGGCGTCGGCGAGGAGCCCGCTGAGGTGGGCGAGTTCGCGGGTACGGCCGATGAAGGCGCCGGTCCGCGAGTGCCGTTGGACGGACTCGGCCTCGGCGGCGAGCGGGACGGCCCCGGAGCGGGCCGCGCTCACCCGTCCGTCCGTGGCGCACGGGACGCGGCCGCCGGGCATCGGGCCGGGTGCCCCGGGCGCCCGGCCACCGGGCCGGGTGGGGGCGGTGGACGCGGCGGGGGCCCGCTCCGGGGTGTCCGTGCCGGTACCGGCGGCGGGCCCGGCGGCGGCGCGCAGCAGTCCGGCGTCGGCGCGCAGGATCATGCTGTGGATTCGGCGGAGATCGGCGCCCGGGTCGAGTCCGAGCTCCTCGGCGAGCCGGGAGCGGGTCTCGTTGTAGACCTCCAGGGCCTCGCCCCGGTGGTCGGCCCGGTAGAGCGCGATCATCCGGAGCATGGCGAGGCGTTCGTGGTGGGGGTGGTCGGCGGTGGCGCGGGCCAGTTCCTCCAGGACGGCGCCGCGCTGACCGAGCGCGAGCCGGGCCTCGGCGCGCTGGGTGAGGGCGGAGAGGTGGAGTTCGTCGAATCCGGTGCCCAGCCGTCGGACCAGCGCGTCGGACGCGGTGCCCGCGAGGACGGGACCACCCCAGACGTCGAGGGCCCGCTCCAGCAGGGGCAGCCGCTCGGCGGGCGCGGCGGCGGCCTCGGCCCGCTGGAGCAGGAAGCGGAACTGGTGCAGATCGACGGAGGCGGGGTCGCCGTCGACCGTGTAGCCGTCGTTGCTGCGGCCGAGGGTGAAGCCGTACTCCCCGGCCTGGGCCTTGAGGAATCGATTCCGCAGCCGAGACACGTGTACTTGGAGGCTGCCGCGCGCACTGGCCGGGGGTCTCCCCTCGTCCCAGAGCAGATCGATCAGCCGGTTGGCCGGAACCACCCGGCCGATGTCCAGCAACAGCAGACCGAGCAGCAGCCGCTCCCGGCGCCGCCCGATCGTCAGCGGTGTCCCATCGGAGCGCCACTCCAGGCCCCCCAGGATGCGGAACCTCATTCCCCCGTCCGTCATGCTCTGCATCCTCTGCAATCGGCTGGCACGTGGCAAGCCGATGGCAAGGCAGTGGCCAGGCTCTGGCCGGGAGCTTCTGACACCTTGCCATCTGTCCGGGCTTGAAAGCGGGGGGCTCGGGCGGCAGGCAAGAGGAGGGGTTCCTTCAGCATGACTTCCGAGAACTTCGGCCAGATCGACCACGGGCTGACCCACTCCGAGGCCGGTTCCCGGCAGCAGCCGTCGGAGTTGCCGTTGCACCTGATCGGAGAGAACCCGGACAACCCACGCGAAAAGCTACGCGATCTCGATCCCCTGACCACCAGTATCCGTGAAATCGGGCTGGTCAACGCCATCACCGTCGCCTCGGTCGAGGCCTATGTCCAGGAGCGGCCCGCCCGCGCCACCGAGCTGGACCGCGACGCCCGGTACATCGTCGTCGACGGCCACAGACGACTGGAGGCCGCCCGGCGCGCCGGACTGGCCCGGGTACGGGTCAGCGTGGACGACGCGCTGGTCTCGACGGACCGTTCGCTGCTGGAGGCGGCGTTTGTCGCCAATGTGCACCGGGACGACATGAATCCGCTGGAGCAGGCCTACGCGCTGAAGAAGCTGGTCGAGTTCTACGGTTCGCAGAACAAGGCCGCCAAGCGGCTGGGGATCGCCCAGTCGACCATCTCGTCCAAGCTCTCCGTGCTGGAACTCGGCCCCGAACTCCAGGCCGATCTCCTCGCCGGACGGCGCAAGGTCGTCCATGTGCGCAACCTGGCCCGGCTCTCCCCGCAGCAGCAGAAGCAGCGGGCCGACGCCCGCGCGGCGGCGACCGAGGCCCGGGCCACCCGCGCGGCCCGCACGGGCCGGATCCCCGAGCCCCGGCACCGGATGGCGGGTCCCGGCGGGCCGCTGCCCGGGATCCCGGCCCAGCCCCGGCCCACGATGACCATGCCGTGGGCGGACGGTGTGGCCTGCGCGGAGATCGCCATCGCCCGGATGCGCCCCGCCGAGCGGGCGCGCATGCTGCGGCGACTCTGGCAGGAGGCGGAGAAGGAGGCCCGCGCTGCGCGGCTGGTAAGCCCCCGGCGCGGTTGATACCCGCCGTCTCCCGGCGCGGCTGCCCCTTCCCCGGAAGCCGCCGCCCACGGCCCCCTCGGTCTCGATTCCCCCGGTGACCGAGGGGGCTCCGCCGTCTCCTCACGCCGTGCCGTCCGGTGGCCCCGGACGGCCCGGGCCGTGGGGCATCCGGCTCCGGCGCGCCGGAGACCGCGGGCCACGGTTCTAGAATCGGGCACGGACGGCGTCCATCACCGTGACGGGTTCCGTGTGTTCCGTGTGTTCCGCGCGGATCGGTACGGTGCGCCGGATCGCCCGGCAGGCGGTTCCGTGTGTTCCGTCGGTGCCGTCGGTTCAGCGCGTTCAGCTGGGTGAGTCCGTTCTCTCGTCCTTCCGTATTCCGTCGGTTCCGTTCGAGGAGGGGTTCGTGCCGGGTCAGCGACCCATCGCCGAGACCGAACGCAGGATCCGGGCCAGACTCGGGGACACCCCGATCCGGCACGACCAGATGGCGATGGTGGGCAATATCCACCGGGCGGCGGCAGCGGTGCGCCAGCACGTCGAGAACTCCGTACTGCGCGGGGCCGATCTGACCTGGACCGGGTTCGTGGTGCTGTGGGTGGTATGGATCTGGGGCGAGATGGAGACCCGGCTGGTGGCGGAGGAGGCGGGCATCTCCAAGGGGACGCTCACGGGCGTGGCGCGCACCCTGGAGTCCCGGGGGCTGGTACGGCGCACCGAACACCCCTCGGACGGGCGCCGGGTGCTGCTGGCGCTGACACCGGAGGGCGAGGCGCTGATGGAACGGCTCTTCCCGGAGTTCAACGCGGAGGAGGCGTTCGTCGCCGGGCCGCTGAGCGACGAGGAGTGCCGTCAGACGGCGGACGCGCTGCGCCGGGTGGTGGTGCAGATCGAGAGCCATGGGGAGGAGCGGCGCGCTCAGTTGCTGGGGGGAGAGCCTCCGGTCCCGCGCCGCAGCGGGCGACGCCCGGCCCGCTGAATCCGGGGCCGCCCCGCGGGCCCGTGCCGGTCGCGTCCCGTCCGCCGGTCGCCCGCCTCAGCCGCCCGGTGGACATCGCCGCGCGCGGGCCCCTCCGTCCCGTACGGCGGCACGACTCCGGCCGCCCGCACGGCGGTTCCCGTGCGGCGGCTCTCGCACAGCGGTTCTCGTACGACGCTCGGCGCGCCCCGCCGGGACGGAGAACGACCGCGGGCGCGAACGTTCCGGGAGGGGGAAGCTCCCAGGACGGGGGACCCCCCGCACGGCGGTACGGCGGCCCAGACCCTTGCCGCGCGGTAAGGCCGCCCTTACCATCCCCGTACCGTTTGACATCAAACGTTCTCATGGGACGGACCCCGGACGTGACTCTCCCGAGACCCCTGATCGCCCTCCCCGCCCGCTTCTCCGACTCCGCGTCCGCGCTGCGCCACCGCGCCGAGGTCAGCGCCCGCGCTCTGGTCGAGGCCGTGTGGCGGGCTGGTGGCGAGCCGGTGACCATCCACCCGTACGCGCCCGGCGGCTTCGCCTACGCCACCGATGTGGCCGCCCGGCTGCGGCGCTTCGACGGCGTCCTGCTGCCGGGCGGGGGCGATGTGGCACCCCACCGCTACGGCGATCCCGCCCGCCATGAGCGCCTCTACGACGTCAGCGACGAACAGGACGGCTTCGACCTGGAGGTGGCCCGTCAGGCCCTGCGCGAGGGGCTGCCGCTGCTGGCGATATGCCGGGGGCTCCAGATCGTGAACACCGCCCTGGGCGGGACGCTCCGCCAGGACATGGGCGGCCCGGCGGACGGACACCGCCCGCTCACCCATCCGGTGACGCTCCGTCCGGGCTCCCGGGTCGCCCGGATCGTCGGCGGTGAGAAGGCCGAGGTCTCCTGCTACCACCACCAGCGGGTCGACCGTCTCGGCACCGGCCTGCGCGTCACCGCGCACGCGGCCGACGGCACCCCCGAGGCGCTGGAACTCAACGGATCCGGGGGCTGGCTGACCGCCGTCCAGTGGCACCCGGAGGACACCGCCCACGAGGACCCGGCCCAGCAGCGCCTCTTCGACACCTTCGTCCGCGTCTCCACCACCGGTTAGGTCCTGTCCGGGCGATCTTCGAGGATCAGCCCGCGGCGTCAGATGCATGGGGTCTCCCCAGGCCCGCTGGGGCCGAGGGGACGCATCGCAAGGCGGTGGGGGTCCCCCCG